>NZ_JBFTHS010000019.1:0-92224 GCF_056394365.1 Lysinibacillus sp. 10T31 | reverse complement strand
ATCCTGGGATATTCATGTTAAAATTCATTTGCACAGTTCACCTTTCTATTACTTGTTTCTCGACAATTCAAGTATATATAAATCGGTGAATCTGTGCTTTTTTTATGCGTGGAATTGTGTGAATACCCCAACAAATATTATAGAACCATTTTTTTCAACAACAAGAAGATCATAGCGATTTTTTTAATCGCTATGATCCTCTTAGTTTATATGATATTTAAAATTTCTTGTGGAGTATCGACTTTGTACTCGGGTTCCTCTTGTTGTACAACTTCAATAGCGTCATATCCCCAACCAACCCAAATAATAGGCACGCCCACTTTTTTGCAGGCTACAATATCTCTTTGCTCATCACCAATGTATAAAACTTCTGAAGGTGTAATACCTGAGTCCTTTAAAAATTTTTTTATCACTTTATCCTTTCCAAAAATACGGTTTGAACAAAGAACATTTGACACACAATGAATGCTGTTCATTTTTAGAAATTCTAAAATGTTCTCCTGTGAATTGGAGGAAATAATAAGGATTTTATAACCCTTTTTATCAATTTCCATAAGGACTTCTTTAATACCATCATAAAGATGAACATCGTTTAATGACTGGCGATACAGGCGATAAAACTGTGGTAAAATCATGGGTAATTTATACATAGGGAAGTCGAATAATTTACTGCGTTCCGCTATAGACAATTTTTTCAATGATTCGATTTCCTTTAACTCTATTCCTTTAAATTTATACTTTTGCGCAATCGTATTCCAAGCTGATGCAAACACTGCTGTAGAATCTGCCAGTGTTCCATCAAAATCAAAGATAATATATTTCATAACAAACTTTCTCCTTTAATCATCTAGTTGTAAAGACGTTTTTTTTTTGAAAATGTTACTGCCTATTTTTAAAATAATGACATGATTATACAGAATATGTAACAGAGTATTATTAATAACCCCAGACGAATAAATTTTTTTACTAATGGATAAATATTTTTTTTAGTAAAGGGGCGTAAGGCATGTTCTTTGGTAAATATTGTACCGAAAAATGCGTCGAATTCAATAATGAAATCATCTAAAATTTTTATGTGGTTGAATGGACAAAAAAGTACCTGTCATCCGTTGTTTGAGCTGGGTGACAGGTACGAATACTATGAAGCATCTTGTGTTGTATCGCGTTTTTTTGTTAAATAATATGCATTTACTGAAGAAGTAATAGGAATGATAAGAGCGATTCCAATGCCTGCGCAGAATATCATTATAAGTTCAGTGGCAAATATTTTAGAATTAACAATTTCCCCAAATGAATAAGATAAATCTTTAAACCATATGAGCAAGCTTAAATATCCACCGAAGAAAGCGAAAAATAATGTATTTGTATCGGTACCTAAAATGTCCTTTCCAATGCTTAAACCCGATGTAAATAATTTTTTTCTGCTAATTAACGGGTTATGATGAAGAATCTCATGCATGGAAGTAGCAATGGAAATGGCAACATCCAAAATTGCCCCAATCGTACTCATAATAATAACGGAAGCTCCAATTTGTACAAAATCGACGCCAATATAAAGAGAAAATATGCTAATTTCTTCTGAGGATTCTTCCCCGAATCCTCGGATCATTGACTTCTCTGTTACAAAAACAATGAATAATAATAAAATTACAATCGTAATCATTGTAGAAATGAATGCAGTTACCGTTTTACTGCTCGTTTCATTAATAAAAAATAAGCTAATCCAGCTAATGACGGTACAGGCAATGAGCGTTAATATAATCGGACTATTTTTCTGACTGGTCATTAAAAAGATAGTTATAAAGAGTACTCCAAAGTTTAAAAATAAAGATAGAAAAGATCGTACTCCTTTTTTTCCACCAATAACGATCATCAATATGAATAAAATGGCAGTTAACCATACTAATACATTCATTATTTTGCCCTCTTTCGATTAATGAAAAAAATAGAAGTGTATAAACTGATCGGAATCGTTAAGACAACACCTATTCCACCTGCCAGGGCCCTAGCTAATTCTAATGAAAGGTTCATGGAAAGTGTTTGCCCTAATGGATAAGAGTTTTTCAAATATAAAATCAACATAGGGATTGAGCCACAAATATAAACAAAAAACAAAATACTTGTAATCGTTCCCATAATGTCTTTCCCGATGTCCATCCCTGAGGTTTTCAGTGCTTGGTCAGAAATATTTTGATTTTGCTCAAATAAAGCGAACATGGAAGAAGCCATTGTGATGGAGACATCCATTACAGCTCCGAGTGCTCCAATAAATAATCCAGCCATAAAAATCACTCGATAAGGTCGAGTTAAAAATTGCATTTCTTCATATCGAAGCCCATTCTCAGACGTAATCCACAAAACTAAAGCGCTAATCAATATAGAAATAAATGTTCCTATAAGTGTTGCAACTATCGCTGCATATGTTTTTTCATTCAAGCCGTTAATGAGGATTAAAGAAATGATCGTAAATAAAAGAACACATACCCCGCTTATAAATATTAAATTTATATTTGATTGTACATATAAATCTAATGCAAAGGATAATACAAGAGAATTTACAATTAAACTGATAATTGAAAATAACCCCTGTCTTTTACCAACAATCAGCAAAGCGAAAATAAAAATCCAAGCTACTATTAAGACGAACTGATCACGTTTCACATCTAAAATAGTCCCAGTTAAATCTCCATTTTTGTCTGTATTTGCTTTAATGGAAACAAATAATTTATTCCCAACATGGTACTCTTGATCGAAGGCTCCAGATGCTGAATACTCATTTGTAAAATGAATAAGCTTACCTTTTTTTTCACCATTTTTTAATACAGCTGTAATTTGCTGAGTAAATAAATGATCATCATTTTCATACATATCCGTTACAGAGTTTGATTCTTTTAATTCCGTTTTTATAACTTCCGCAATTGGACGGTCATAAAATGTTTCGTTGTGATAAACGAAAAAAACAGAAGCGATAAAGCAAATTGCGATAAAGGTATAAAATATAACTTTGTTAAAAGATTTTTTTTTCAAGATGTTTTGCAATAAAAAAACCTCCAATGAGGATAGAGAATCTAATCATATAAGTTGTGTTCATTGTTAGAGTTGACACAAACAATAACTCACAATAACACATGATTTTTTAATGTCAAGCAGAATAACAAAAGTGCCATTATTAAGTAACGTGCTAATTGAATAGAGGTTCCAAAATTATAGAATGGCAAATATGGTTTTTAGCGTACTTAGTTAGTTATAGCATAATTAAGTTGCTGTTATTCATTGTGTAAGTTTTTAATTAAATCGCTTATCCACACATGAAATGTTCTTTTTCTACCATGGTGAACCAGAAGAAGTAGCAGAAGCGGTCCTATTCTTAGCTTCAGATAAAGCAAGCTTCATGGCACTTGTGAATGTGAAATTAATTAGAGTGAAAATTATTATAAACAATTATCTGGATAATAGAATAAAATAGTGTTATCGTAAGAAATAGCTAAATAAAAATATCCTTCAGGGTAGGGTGAAATTCCCAATCGGCGGTGATGAAGTAATTCAAAGTCCGTGAGCGCAAGCTGATTTGGTGCAAATCCAAAACCGACAGTTATAGTCTGGATGGGAGAAGGGTAAAAGTGTGAGCTTTTTAAATTCGTTAGAGTTTATAAGGTCTATTTGAGTATGCTTTTATGTGAACTACTTCCCGTCGTTTAGTTGGGAAGTAGTTTTTGTTTTATTTGGCTAAAAAATTGAATAGCAGTAGTTCTTCGGGGTCGGGTGAAATTCCCAATCGGCGGTGATGAAGCAATTCAAAGTCCGTGAGCGCAAGCTGATTTGGTGCAAATCCAAAACCGACAGTGACAGTCTGGATGGGAGAAGAACGATGAGATGACAGCCTATGGTAAAAATATTATATCCATGAGGTTTATTTGTTGACGTCTTATGTATATGAACTCCCAAACCCCTTTATTTTAAGGGGTTTTTTGTTTGAACGAAAATTATTAAATGAATGAAAGTAGGTGGAAAAATGTTTACAGGAATTGTTGAGGATATTGGTACCATTAAAACCTTGCAAAACGATAGACAAAGTATGGAAATAACCGTTATTTCAAAGAAAATGGTAAAGGATGTAAAGCTCGGGGACAGTATTGCTGTTAATGGTGTTTGTTTAACAGTGATACATTTTAATGAACAGGAGCTAACAATGGATGTAATGCCTGAAACAGTGGGAGCAACAAATTTACAGCAACTCGCAGTTGGAGATCCGGTAAATTTAGAGCGCGCTATGTCAGCTAATGGGCGTTTCGGTGGTCATTTTGTATCTGGACATGTAGATGGGGTAGGGAAAATAGTACGCAACCGGCCATTAGCAAATGCAGTCTATATTGATATTGAACTATCAACGGAGTTAACGAGCTTCTGTATTCCAAAGGGGTCCATCACAATTGACGGAACGAGTCTAACACTCTTTCATGTCGAGAAAAACGGTGTCACAGTATCCCTGATACCCCACACTTACAAGGAAACAATTTTAGGTAAGAAGAAGATTGGTGATCTCGTCAATGTAGAAACCGATTTAGTTGGAAAATACATTTTGCATCAACTTAAGCATGGACAGGAACCGCCGATCATCACAAGAGACTTCTTAGCACAAAATGGGTTTTAACCAATACATTAAGAACTGGAGGTGGCGACATTGCTACATTCAATTGAAGAAGCAATAGAGGATTTAAAACAAGGGAAGATGATTATTGTAGTTGATGATGAGGACCGAGAAAACGAAGGGGACTTATTAGCACTTGCGGAATTTATGACCCCTGAAACGATTAACTTTATGGCGACCTATGGAAGAGGTCTTATTTGTACGCCGATATCACAGCAGCTTGCACAAAAATTAGCATTAGCGCCTATGGTTAGTATTAATACAGATAATCATCAAACGGCATTTACCGTTAGCATAGATCACATAGACACAACAACTGGAATTAGCGCCTTTGAACGGGCAATGACAATACAAAAAATGCTAGAGCCACAAGCGAAAGCTGCAGATTTTCGTAGACCAGGTCATGTATTCCCGTTAATAGCAAAAGACAATGGTGTATTGGAGCGTAGAGGACATACAGAAGCTACAATTGATTTGGCCAAGCTGTGTAATAGTATTCCTGTGGGCGTTATTTGCGAAATTATGGGTGACGATGGCAAAATGCTACGCTTTAATGACCTTGTTAAATATGCAGCACAACATCATCTAAAAATGATTTCAATTGAAGCATTAGCAACATATCGTTGTCAACAAATAATGGAAAAAAACAAAATGACAATATAAAAAGGAGTAAATAAAAAATGGGTAAAACATTCGAAGCACAATTAATTGGTACGGATTTAAAAATAGCAGTAATAGTAGGTCGTTTCAACGAATTTATTACAAGCAAATTATTAGACGGTGCATTAGATGGTTTGAAGCGTCATGGTGTGAATGAGGATTCTATTGATGTAGCTTGGGTTCCTGGTGCATTTGAAGTGCCATTCATCGCAAAACAGTTAGCTGAAACAAAGAAATATGATGCCATTATTGGATTAGGTACGGTAATCCGTGGCTCAACAACACATTATGATTATGTATGTAATGAATCAGCAAAAGGAATTGCAAATGTGTCACTAACTACAAATGTACCTGTTATTTTTGGCATTGTTACTACTGAAAATATTGAACAAGCGATTGAACGCGCAGGAACAAAATCAGGAAATAAAGGCTATGACGCAGCAATGTCTGCTATTGAAATGGCAAATTTAAAGAAGATGATTGGATAAATCTTTCCTAATAATAGCATGGGAATTTCAAAGGTAAATTATTCTGAAAAGCATTTTAAAATGAATATATTTCTAAAGCATGGGGAAAATATCCGTAAGTGTATTTATGATATTACTTATAAATGTACTAATTTGGAGCTGGCTCAGTAGGAGATGAGGGATATTTCTTCAATGGAACAAGAATTAAATTTGAAATCTTTGAAGTCACTATTTCAACGCTCTGCTGATGTGATATTCCAAGAGTATTTATTCCAGCAACATAAAGTACATTTGATAAAATGTGAAGCGATGGTTGATGAGAAGTTACTGCAGACCGTTATTGTGCAACGAATTCAATCATTATTCACTACCACAGAAGAGGAAATGTTAGAAGAACATATACAGAATAATTTACATGTTCCCCATCTTCAGAAAATAACAAGTAAAGAGGATGCCATCACAAGAGTTTATAAAGGATATGTTTTACTTTATTTTGAAGATATGAATTTGCTGTATTCAAGTTATATCGCTAAAAAACCGAATCGGGAGCCTAAAGAAACAACCCTTGAGTTAGTAGTTAAAGGTCCGAGAGATGATTTTATTGAGGATGTATTTATTAATATTGCTTTATTACGAAAACGATTACCTACTAATTCATTAAGTGTTGAGACTTATGAACTTGGTAAACGATCCAAAACAACTGTAGCTGTACTTTATTTTGAAGATGTCGTCAATCAAAAGATGCTTGAGCAAATAAAACTAAAGCTGCAACGAGTTGATACGGATGTTGTATTTAGTGGGGATTTATTGATGGAGAGTATTGAGCAGAGAAGTGCAAAAATCCTACCTAGACATGATTATACTGGACGCCCTGATTTTGCTGTACAAGCTTTAAGTAGAGGACGCATTATCATTATTGTTGATGGAGTATCATATGCCATCATTACCCCGGCTAATTCAATGTTACTTTTTAAATCCGGTGAGGATAATGAGTATCCGATTATTGTAAGCTCTATGGAGCGTATACTACGAATAGTAGCTATCTTAATAAGTGTACTTTTACCAGGTTTTTGGCTTGCACTAACAACCCACCATCAAGAACAATTGCCATTCATCCTATTGGCAACAGTTGTTGAATCAAGAATGGGACTCCCATTTCCAACTATTCTTGAAATTTTAATGATGCTTTTTATGTTTGAATTATTTCGAGAAGCAAATATACATCTACCCAATGTTATCAGTGGTTCAATAAGTGTTGTCGGGGGATTAATTATCGGAGATGCAGCCATTAAATCGGGTGTTACGAGCCCTGCCATGATTGTAGTTATCGCTACGTCAAGTATTGCAGCTTTTACACTCGTCAATCAATCTATCGTAACAGCAATGAGCATTCTCAGGATAATCATCATTTTAGCATCTGCCTTTTTGGGGTTATTTGGATTCTTTATTTCGGTGTTTTTCATACTTCTTTATACTGCAAACATACGAGTATTAGGAGTACCGTACTTAAATATGGGCGCAGATTTAAATTGGCAGGACATTAAAAAATCTTTAGTTCGCCTATCTCCTGCAGGTTATCGTACGCGACCTAAATTTTTAAATTTACAAGATGAGACTAAGACTTCGAGTAAGAACAAATAAATGCTTAGAATGAAGAGATCAGGCTTTTATTGGCCTGATCTTTTTGTGTCTAATTTCACTTGACCTTTTATTAACTTGAGGGGGGCATGATAAAATGTTGTTCTCCTTTTTTGTTTACTTTCTAGAGAAGGATTATTAAACTATTGTTTGCGACTAGTGCGGCGGCGTTTCGCTCAAAAAATAAAAATCATTTTAGAAAAACAATAGTTCTTTAGTGCTACTCTAACCTCAACAATGGGAAGAAAAAAGGCCAAACAATAAGTGCGGAAATGTAGGTTTGTGATAGCCAAAACTCGCTTGTGATGATAAAATGAGAACCAATATTCTTATTTAGAGGGTCGAAGAATTCTGAATCGTTTGCATTTTTCCTAATAAATTGGAACGGTGCTTTTAACGTACAAGCAAGCAGATAGCCATTGCCATTCAAACTTCTTTAAAACATCTTGCGATTTAACAACCATAAAAAAAGAAGTTTACTATAGTATAATAGGATTGTTGGAAATGAATGTTTCACTAGTAGAAAGTATGACATAATGTCATTTTCGACTAATTTTGTATTTAACTTCTTTCAGCTGAAGTCTCCCACCTATATAGATGGTGAGATGAATGCGGGTTTTAAGTTACTTTTCAGCGAGTGTCCAACATCCGCTAAAATTAGGGGGAATCAGTCTAAGAACTCCAGAGCCAAGCTCAAATTAAATTAAGGCATTATTCATGTCTATAGATGAGGAAGTGCCAGCTTGTATGAAAACACGAAAAATAAAACTAATTTTATTACTATCAACTATCTTATTAATATTGTTTACAAGTTTAAACATCTTTACATCCTACATAAAGATAAAAAAGACAGTTGAAGAATCAATAGCGAACCAAAGTCTGGAAGCGGCTAATTCTATTGCATCTTCAATGGATGTAGAGGCCTACAAACAATTTTTAGATAACCCAGAGAAAAACGATTATTATTGGCAATTAAGAAACTACTTAAATGATGCAAGAGTAAAACTAGGTGCCTTATTTGTTTATACATTAGAGATTGATAATCCAAAAGTATCCAGAGCAATGATTATGGGTTTACCAGCTGATTTTGAAGGCTTTGATATCGGAGTGAAGTGTACAGTACCCGAGATGCAAGTGCAAAGAGCTTATAAAGGAGAAACATATGTAACAGGAGTAATATCAGATCCTGTACATGGCGCCTACCTATCTGTTGGTGCACCGGTCAAAGATGAAGCAGGGGAGATTATTGCATACATAGGCATTGATATTAGTGCAGACACATTAAATGGCATCAAGGGAAAAGTGATTAAAGACAATCTTTTAATCTTTATTTTTAATGGTGCACTCATTTTAATCGTTATTGGCTCTGTTTTCTTCTTACAGAGATGGTATCAAAAAGAAGTAGCGAAGGAAGTTGGAGCAACAGAAGATACATATCAAGCAGAAATTAAAACTTTAATCACTTCCGTGTCCTCTTTAAGACATGATTTCACAAATCATATACAAGTATTACATGGATTTCTGCAATTGGACAAACCTGATCAGGCCAAACAATATTTATATTCATTATCCAAAGAGGTTCAGGCTATTAAGTCTCTCAAATTAAACATTGAACATCCTGGCTTGTCGATATTATTACAAACGAAAAAACTAACTGCACAAAATCATAATATTGAAATGGATTTTTCAGTCTCAGAGGATTCATTTAATAAAATTAAAACAACGGATTTAATCAAAATCTTGTCGAATTTAATAGATAATGCAATTGATGCGGCAAATGAATTACCAGAAGAGCAACGTAAAATAAATATTTGCTGTAAAGTAGATGACACCCAATATGAATTTAAGGTTACAAATACTGGACCAAATATTGTAGAAGCAGGGCAAATATTCAAGCAAGGATTTTCTACCAAAAAGCCGGAAAATGGTAAAATAAGAGGGCAGGGCTTGTTTATTGTGAATGAAATTGTCAATAAGTACGACGGTCAAATTTCTATCGATTCATCAAAACATTTAGAGACAACAGCAATAGTAACTATTCCAATAATATAGTAAATTTTATAAACTTCCTACAGGAAATTGTAGGAAGTTTTTTATCTTTATTGATCAAATTCCGCTATCGGCTAAAGTGGAATTTCTACCGGCAAAATAAAGAAATTACCGACTAATTTACGGCTCTACCGGTGAAATAACAGCTTCATTATACAAAAGCTGTTTCAACTTTCATATTACATTTTTTGAGCAATTCATTTCATATATTACTAATAATCAAAATGCTATTATTAGGAGGAGATGAAATATTTGGATAAATCAATTCTTGATTTATTGAAAAAGGGTGGATTCGTTTTGTATGCAAGGCATGGCCAAGCAACTGTTGGGGTAGATCAGGCATATTTAAATTTCCAAGATTGTTATACTCAAAGAAATTTGTCTGAAGTTGGGCGAAGGGAGGCCACATACTTTGGACAAATGCTACGCTATTTACAAATTCCAATCAGTTCACCGATTGTTGCAAGTCCTTTTTGTCGTACGATTGAAACGGCACAGCTCGCATTTCCTTATGCCTATATCCAAATTGATCCGATTGGGTATGAAATTTATAAATTGGGTGGAAACATTCCTATCGTTGAAAAAACAAATATATTATCAAATCTCCAATCGATGTTAGAAAGAAAGCCACCGCAGGGTACGAATCAAGTGATCATTGCCCATAGCTTTCCAGAAGGTGTTGGATTAGGGAATATTTCTAATATGGGAATGGCTATTGTTAAGCCAGAAGGTCCTGGAAATGGGTATGAAATAATAAAAAAATTAACTTTAGAAGATCTACTGCTTTTAGGTAGTAGCTCCAATTAAGCTAGGGATGGGGGAAAGCATGGAAATAAAAACGGTCTCACAGTGCACTTTAGAGGAAGTTTTAAAAGCTTGGAATAAAGGCTTTGAGGGGTATTTTGTACGAATAGAAATGAATGAAGAGATGTTTTTAAACCGACTCGTTGGAGAAGGACTATCGCCAGAGCTATCAATTGTCGCATTTGATCATCATAATCCTGTTGGCATTGTATTAAATGGCTTTAGACGAATGGATGGTAAGAAAACCTCTTGGAATGGTGGAACAGGCATTTCTCCAGACTATCGCGGGAAAGGTGTTTCTCGTGTGTTAATGGAAGAAACAATCGCCATTTATGAAAGAGAGAATGTGGAAGTAGCAACGCTCGAAGCTATAAAAGAGAATAAAGTAGCAATTGCATTATATGAGAAATATGGCTATACAATTACAAATCAATTGTTATTTTTAAGTGGCGAATATGAAGTGAATGTTGAAAAGAAAGCCGCATTCCATGTGGAAACTATTCGGCCAGAGCAGCTACCGCATTTATCTTTTTATCAGGAAGATGTTCCTTGGCAATGTAACTGGCAAAGCAATAAACAGGGAGAGGCTAAAGTTTTTTATAACGAGAATAATGAAGCGATTGGCTATATGTTATATAGAACAGTATGGGATCAGGATGGAGCCATCGACAGTCTAGTGCTTTATCAATTAGAACTGTTGGAGAATGGTACTGTAGAACAAATTCCACACTTTATCGCAAGCATCACAAATCACAAAGTAAAACTAGCCACAGTGAACTTTTTAGCAAGTAATCCAGTCACGAGCTATTTGATGGAAAATGGGTTAGAAGTGAAGACAGAGCAAGTGCAAATGAAGAAGAAGATGGCTTAAGAGTTTGCGAGGTGAGTAGAGAAAATTACGAAAGGTTTGAAATGTCAACGTTATGGAAGGCCAATGTTGATGAAATTGAATTAAACTTCAGTTGTATTAATTAGTTTTAAAAAGAAGGTGTGTTAAGTTATGAGGAAAATGCTACTCATATGTAATTTACTAATACTGGTATTGGTAGGTTGTACACCGGCTATAAATACTAATCCTACTGCGAAATATATTCTTACAGAACATTCCCAAGCGGATATTCTTCAATATAATAATTTGATTTATATTAATGCTACAAGCTTGGAATCGAAGAAACAATTAGAATATACGAAGTGTGAGAAAATAGGGGAAATTATTAAAACTACAAATTCCTCTAAAAATTTCAAAGATTTTTATGCTACAAAATTGGAAAGTGGAACAGAGATTTTCTCTACAAATGATAATAATATTTATACAATCATTGCAGATATAAATGGGCAACAAATACTTTATACTGCTTTGCTTGAGGGTTAGTTATCATTATTTGGATTTTTAACTTCTATCAGCATTTGTTTTATGTAACGAAAGTGAAACGGCAGTTACAAGTGTTTTATGTAACGAAAGTGAAACGGCAGTTACAAGTGTTTTATGTAACGAAAGTGAAACGGCAGTTACAAGTGTTTTATGTAACGTAAGTGAAACGGCAGTTACAAATATCTTTTGTCGAGAAAGCGAAGTGTTAGCTACAAATTTCTTCCATCTCTACACCTGCTGAAAGAAGTTAAAGCTTCCGGACGCAATTATGCCGAGGCATAATTGATCAGGTTGTAAACATTCAAGAATTCCAGTATACTAATCCCGATAAAGAATGTAAATAAAGGATGAATTTAAATGACGTTTGAAGAGATATTACCACGCTTGAAAGCGGGAGAAAAAGTAATTCGTAAAGGTTGGGGCGGTGCCGAATTGTATGTGAAGCTTGTTGGACAAAGCGAACATGATGGCGAGGCTTTGAATCCTTATTTTTTAATTAATGTACGTGGTGAGGGCTATACAATGTTCACACCGACAGTCTGTGATTTATTAGCGGAAGACTGGATTATTGTCAATTAATCGAAAGTGCCATCTCAAATGAGGTGGTTTCTTTGTTTTTTGAGGAGAGATATATATGACTTTTGAAGAATATAAGGGCAAGACGGTATTTGTAACAGGGGCTGCTTCAGGAATTGGACAGGCTCAAGCTAGTGCATTTTTAGAAAATGGGGCGAATGTATTCGGTTTTGATTTAGATGAACAAGGGTTAGTAAATCTACATCACCAATATCCTGAACAATTTGCCTATAGAGTAGGTAGTGTGTGCAATAAGAAGGATGTAGAGCAAGCATTTGAAGCTGCAATTTTAATATTTAAGCAGGTAGATATTTTATTAAATACCGCGGGCGTTTTAGATGGCTTTGCAAAAACGCTTGATACAGATGAGGCGCTTTGGGATAAAATTATGAATACCAATGTAAAAGGTACTTTTTTTGTAACCAATACGATATTACCCCATATGGTAAAAAGAAAATCAGGCGTAATCATTAATATGGCATCTATTGCAGGGCTTGTTGCAGGCGGTGGTGGGGCGGCGTATACAGCGTCTAAACATGCGATTGTAGGCTATACGAAGCAGTTGGACTTAGATTATTGTCGTGAAGGAATTCGTGCCAATGCCATTGCACCTGGAGCCATTCAAACACCGATGAACAAGGCAGATTTTGAAGGAGATGGAGAAATCGCAGAATGGGTAGCCAATGAAACGCCTGCTGGACGCTGGGCTCAACCTAGTGAAGTGGCGAGTTTAACACTTTATTTGGCTAGTCAATCAGCTGATTATATACATGGTGCAATTATACCGATTGATGGCGGATGGCTTACTAAATAGTATTGTTCAATATTAAATCCTTCTGCTATAATACGCAAGTAAGCAAAATTCAGCTTGCACTGCGGCACTTCAGATAGGGCGAAAAGCTCTCTTCCTTTGGCCGTAGTTATTACTAAAATAGCGGACGTGCTATTTTACAAAGGAGAATAAAATTGAATACATCTATTGAAAAAGATTCTAGCCGTACTTCTGTAACCGAACTTACAAAGACGGCGCTAGTTGCAGCTTTATATGTGGCTGTAACTGTTTTATTGTCAGTCATTAGTTTTGGGGCAGTTCAACTACGCTTGTCGGAGATGTTTAACTACCTGGCCTTATACAACAAGCGCTATGTATTAGCCGTGACTCTAGGAGTAGTACTCGCAAATTTTATGTCACCAACGTGGGTATTAGATGTACCTATTGGTGGAATTGCGACATTTTTAGTATTAATTCTTTGCCGAAGAGTAACGAAAAATATAAAAAATGATCTTGTGAAAATGGTTGTAACCGCATTGATTTTTGCTCTATCAATGTTCACCGTTGCAGGACAATTAACAATTCTCTATGATCTTCCATTTTGGGCAACTTGGTTTACGGTTGGGATTGGTGAGCTATTGTCAATGACTGTTGGTGGTATGACTATTTATTTATTAAATAAAAAAATTGATTTATCGAAATAATTTAATGTATGACCCAGTACACCTTGGGCGGAGTTCATAAGCTCAACTACTTCCGCCTGGGTCAGAGCATATTAGAACTTCACTTTATGAGGAAAGTCGTATTTTTTCCATACGTTCCTTGTAGCGCATTTCGTAAAACACCATATGAGCCTCTTTGTCCGGATTCTGTCTGCTATATTCAGCACAAAATCCGGGCGATGATTCTCTTCGAAGATCATCTCGACTCCCAGCTCTTTGGCGATATTCCGCGGCCGTTCGATAAACACACGCTGCGCCTCTACAAATTAAATTTTACGAATCATTAAATCGACCTTCTTCATGAATCTATGTCCACCTTATCCTAAATCTCTAGTTTGTTTTACTATTGTCCATCTTCTTGAATACCCTATGTCAGTTTAGGCCAGTCAACCATATCGAAGGACAAATGTGCTGTACTGCGCATAACAAGAAGGGACCCCTCTGATGGTCCATGAAGCACCACCTGAGGAGTCCTTTTTGTGAAGAAGTATTACTGATCTCTTAAAGTTGAGTGTCAGATGGGACAGACTTTACCTCATCTGACGGGGGATCAGCTTGTATAGGCTGAAGTATGAACTGAGTAGACGGTAAAGATAACATATTTAAACTTCCATTTCCCGATTTGGCTACGGTCATTACTACAGCTTGATAAGTAGTATCAGTATTGATTTTAGTTCCAAATGCATCATACATCTTTATAGATGCACTTTTAGTATTTTCGTTCGGCTTGAATGATGTGTAATTCTGTGGATTGCCATTATTCGCATCCGATAACTTGAAGTTTCCTACATCTTTTGATGGAATCAAGAAAACTCGATATTCTGTTACGTTGTTTTCATTGCCTACTTTATCGAAGCTAATCCGTATGTCTTCGTAGGTGCCAGTATTCCCCGCGGAAGAAAGGCTTACATTAGTTACTGCTTCTACTGCGGCAGAATTGGTTAACGTAATATCATTCGAAGCGCCAGACAATGTAACTGTGCCGGCTGAACTGCCTTTTCCAACTGACACTACGTAGACGTTATAAGGCGTACCGTTAGTGATAGAATTCCCATCTATATCCGTTGCCTTAACGTTAAGAACCTGGCTAGTACTGCTGCCAGAAGTACTTACGGCAGTATAGTTTGGCAATTGAATGTTGCTTGCAATTGAAGTATTGAATGTTTTATTTTTAGGTACTACCATAATTCGATATTCGCTAATATTCGATGCATCAGATGCATGATTGAACGATACCTGTAAATCTCGGCCATCTCCATTATCACCAACATCGCTTGCTTTAACATTACTTACCGCTTGAACGGCTTTGTTCTTAGTAAGTGTAATCACCGATGAATCAGAAGATAGAGCATTGGCGCTTGAAGAATTTCCGTTAGCTACAGTTAGTACATAGACACGGTAGCTTGTGCCTTCCGTAATGAAATTACCACGAACATCTCGAGCCCCATCTAACGTTCTAGTTTGCGATTTATTCCCGCCTTTGCTTTCAGTGATGTAATAAGAGCTACTATTGGCTTGTGATAGGTTGAAGCTGCTGTAATAAGCTGTCGGTACGACAAAAATCCGATATTGATTGACATTTGTTTCATCGGAAGGCTTTGTGAACGATACCTGTAAATCACGGCCATCTCCATAATCATTTACATCAGCGACAGTCAGACTTGTTACAGCCTGCACATTGTAGTTCTTACCGAGCGTAATCGTAGACGTCGGTGCGGACAGCGCATTGCTGCCGGAATAATTACCATAGCCTACCGAGAGAACATAGACACGGTAGCTAGTACCTTCCTTGATAGAATTGCCGCGTACATCCCGAGCATTTCCCGAGAGCGCCTGCCCGTATGTGTTATTACCTGACTTGCTCACAGTCGTATAATTGCTGCTGGATACATTATTAGCATCCGAAAGACTGAAGTTACTGTAATACGCTGTTGGAACAACCATGATGCGATAGTGACTAATATTAGACTCATCTGCTGCTTTAGTGAAAGAGACATAGAGATCACGGCCGTCGCCATAATCATTCACATCGCTGGCATAGAGATTCGATACTGCACCCACATTGCTGCTATATAGCGTAATCGCATTGGAAGCAGACGATAACACGTTATTCCCTGAGTTCGTAGCTACAGCCATTACGAATACACGATAGCTGACCCCATTCTGAATGGCATAACCATCTGTATCTCGTGCGCCTGAAGAGAGAACCTGAGTAATATTGTAGCCCGTCTTGTTCACCTGCGTGTAATAAGAGCTGGACAGACTGTTCGCCTTCGTCAATGTGAAGTTCGAATAGTTGCTGGCTCTTACAACAAAAATCCGGTAAGAGCTAATGTTAGACTCATTGGATATTTTGTTGAAGCTAATTCGCAGATCGCGTCCATCCCCATAGTCATTGACATCATCAACTTGAGTAATAACAGGAGTAGCCACTGTATTTGGACTAAGTGTTACTGACGAAGAAGCAGTCGACAGTTTATTAACAGCAGAATCAGTGCTGCTAACTGACAGGACGAATGCTGTATAAGATACGCCGTTCTTAATGGAATCACCGGCCGTATCACGTGCTGAGGAAGACAGAGTTCCTGTCATCGTACCGCCGTTGCTCCCCGATTTATACATTGTCGTATAGTAGCTACTAGATAAATTATTCGCAGTAGTAAGACTGAAATTGTTAGCATCCTTGCTCTTTACGATAAACACACGGTAATTCGAAATATTATTGTCATTTTGCGGACGAGTGAAACTAACCGAGATATCACGTCCATCGCCGAAATCGCTAATATCGCTAATCTTCACATTTGTTACCTCTGGAACCGAAGACATGTTCGTTAGAGTAATCTTCGGAGAAGAATTCGATAATACGCTGGTATAAGAACCTTTCCCAACAGCAAGTACATAGACCACATAAGGCTGATCATTTTTAATGTAGTCTCCGTCCACATCCCGTGAACTTTGGGATAATGTTATAGAACGATTCGAGCCGGTAGTCGATACTTTCGTATAATTTGAAGCGGAGACCTTCAGGGCCGACGCCTGATTGAAGCTTTTTGAAGCCTTCACAACGAGAACCCGGTAATGATCCACAAGTGATTCAGTAGACGATTTGGAGAAGCTAACCTCCAGGTCACGCCCATCTCCCTGATTGCCAACATCTCGACCCGACACATAGCTCGCTGGAGAAATACTGACATTGCTAGGAGTGTCAGGGTTGCCAGGGGTGTCAGAGTTAATAGTTACGATCTGATTATACGAGTTCCAGTCAACATCCTGACCAAGCGCTTCACTAACAAAGCGTACTGGCACCATTGTTCTGCCATTTATTATCTGTGCTGGTACATCAAGCGTAACTCTCTCGCCATTGATAGTAGCTACCTTCGATTTAATCTTGAGAACTACCGTTGTACCTCCTTTAATCCCAGTAACGGTTTGATTCTTTCGATCCCAATCCACGTTTGCATCCAATGCCTCAAAAATTGCTCTAAGCGGCAGCATAACGCGCCCTTGAACCATCACTGGCGGCTGGTCGGTCTTTAATTGAACCCCGTCCACATAAATTGTAATGGCCCTTGCCGCTTGAGCGGTCGCTGGCTGCAGCAATAACGGTACAATAAGTATCACTGCAAGAAGCATAGTCCATATTTTCTTCATAAATTCCACCCTTCCTCATGCCTTTCTGTTAACCTGAAGATGATAAATATCATCTTATAATTAGTACGTACCAACAGGCAGAAAAGTTTCATATCATTACCTCGTGAAGAAAATTTAACCAAGAAGAAGGTGATGCCATCTAGATAGGGAGTGTTGCTAGTGGGGTGATCGTTCTAATTCAAAATTTTTAATGAAAATCTACATGAGAACCAAAAATTGATTATAATTAACATCTTCTTACACCAAACTAGTGAAAAGGCATAGGATGGTGATGGAATGAAGCAACAGCAATATAGTGCAGGGGATATAGTTTTCATTTTTTATCAACATTCATCAATTGATGAAGTAGTAAACATACAGGAAGCTGCAGTAGTGAACAATCCGGATAACTCACAGGAGCTGGCGCTATTCCTCTTTGAGACGTACTATCCGCTAACAAATGATATGTTAATATTTACGAGCGAAATGGATGCTGAGCAAGCTTATCATCAGTATTTTCATTGATAGAGGCTGAAAATAATTAGTTTCTTTAGAATTGATTTTCCAACATTAAAAAGTAGCATAGGTTACTAAAGAGCGCTTTACAACACTTTATGAGAGAAAATAAAGATTATTAAGTATTCTCTCGAAATCTTATTCTTTAACTAACTGCGTTAATATAGGGTTCAATAAATCTGCGATCTAATCCATCTGGTAATTTGAATAGTGAGAAATATTGCATTGTCTCTGATTCTTTATAATCAATAACTAAATCGCCTTTAACATTTCTTGTATAATAGACTGCCGTAACGGAGTAAAATTCATCCCCATTCGAAACTTTATGATAATAATCTGTACCTGAAAAAATACCTAATAACTTTAGGTCCTCTATAACTAAACCTGTTTCTTCTAATACTTCTTTTTTTGCGGTATCTTCTAAGCTTTCGCCTAATTCCATCAAACCACCTGGAAGCCCCCAACCTCCATCGTATCTTTTTTGTAATAACACTTCATTTGCGTTATTGAGAATTATTACAACTGAACTAGGTAAAATGATGGGTTGGTGTCCTACATATTGTCTTAAAAATTTAACTTCTTTCAACGGGTGTTCAAACATCCGCTGAAATAGAGGAACTCAGTCTAAGAACGCCACGTCCTGTGGCAACTACTGAGTGACCAACATCGTGTTGGCCCAAAGCCTCCGGCGGATGTCGCAGAATCGGGAAGGAGTTCTTTGTGCGAGCACAAAGTCGATTCCGGACGCAATTATGCCGAGGCATAATTGATAGTATTCCATAGTTACACTCATTTCTGTAATTGTTTTTATCCTTATATAGATGAATTATCTAAATTACAAAAAATCCTCCCTGTATTTGTATAATCCCAATCTTGATGGTAACGCTAAGCGGAGATAATAATCCAAGAAGGGGAGAGACACTATGGACTCATTTCAACCAAATTGTTGGTCGGAGCATGAAGAGCTTAAGGTTGTTATGCTTTGTGCACCTTCAAAATTAGATGTACCAGATTTAACAATAGCTGAAAATGTAGGATGGAGTGCTGCTGTCAATCATGTAAAAGCGATGGAGAATTTCATGGAATTTAAGACAACGCTAGAAAATGAGGGTGTCCAGGTTATTGATTATTCGAAAGAGCTATCAACTGATGTCAAAACAGTAAGTGAGCAGCTTATTAATAGATACTTTGTACGCGATCTTGCCTGTGTTATAGGAAATAGTATTTTCCTTGGGGAGGCAGGTAGTTCGCTAAGGCGTCCAGAGTATCCACATGCACACTCATTATTAGAAAAGTGGTTTCCAGAAAAAATTTTAAAAGTTAAACAACCTTCTACTGCTTTAGAATGTGGAGACGTACTGATTTTAAATAAGGATGCGATACTTATTAATATTGGAATGAGAACGACGCTAGAGGCTGTGGAAAGTATCAAGGATCGTATCTTCCAAGAAGGATTTTCAGAAATTGCGATCATTGATTTACCGAGACGCTCCGATACACTTCATTTGGATATGAATTGTAATGTAACGAATGCTAATCTGTTAATAGCTAAAAACTTTATACGTTATTTTCCTGTACACGTATTTACAGCTCAAACAAGTCGTTTTGAAATGACCGAGCAATTTTTGAATCACCATGGCTTTGACGTTTACTGGCTTGAAAAATATAATACAATCCCTGATATCAATTTTATTAATCTTAATCCCGAAACACTATTGATTAGTAAGCAAGCAACGAAGCAGCAATGGACGAAGCATCCTCTATTGCAAAAGAAAAATTTGATAGAAATTGAGGTCTCGGAGCTTGAAAAAGGCGGTGGTGGCATTCGTTGCATGACATTGCCATTGTTAAGAAAGTAGCAAAAAGGCAGGAAGGTTGATCAAAATGACATCTAAATCAAGGAAAGGGAGGTTGTCTTGGTGGCAGCTTTCGCTTCTCGGTATAGGTTGTACACTTGGAACAGGATTTTTTCTTGGGACAAGTATGGCCATTCATAAAAGTGGTCCTGCTGTTGTGATTCCCTTTTTGTTGGCGGCGATTGCTACGTACATTGTCTATGACGCTCTTGTTAAGATGTCAGTTGACAATCCGGATAAGGGTTCGTTCCGTACTTATGCTAAGCAAGCTTTTGGCAAATGGGCAGGATTTAGTAATGGCTGGATTTACTTAATTTCTGAGATGCTTATTATGGGTAGCCAATTGATGGCGCTTGGTATTTTTACAAAGCTGTGGTTTCCTGCGCTTCCATTATGGGTATCTGCCTCTATTTATGCTGCACTTGCGTTAGTCGTTATTCTTACTGGCATGAAAGGCTTTGAAAAATTTCAAAATATTTTTGGTGCGTTAAAGGCAGCAGCGGTTGTAATGTTTATTATAGTAGCGGTTGTTTTAATAATAAAAGGATTTAATTCGGAATCAACTACACTCGATGCATTGTATGCAAATTATGAAGAATTTTTCTCACAAGGTGTGAAAGGGATTTGGCTTGGGCTGCTATATGCCTTTTATGCATTTGGAGGAATTGAAGTTATGGGTTTAATGGTCATAGATTTAAAAAATCCTAAAGAAGCACCGAAAGCTGGAAAAGTGATGCTTATTGCTATAACTATCATTTTTATAATGGCTATTATGCTTGCCTTGGCGCTTGTTTCTTGGCAGGACTTTAATATTGAGGAAAGCCCATTTATTACAGCGCTTAATGGATATCACATACCTTTTTTTGCAGACATTTTTAACGGAGTGCTGATTATTGCAGGTTTTTCAACAATGGTAGCCTCTCTATACGCGGTCATAACGATTCTCATTACATTGGCAGAGGATCATGATGCTCCAACGGCTTTAGCAAAAAAAGGGAAGATGAAGGTTCCATTTCCTGCATTTCTCTTTTTAGCTAGTGGTTTAATCATAACTATTGTTATAGGCTTTCTTATGCCAGAAAAGATTTTTGAATATTTAGTTACAGCTGCAGGTTTAATGCTAATTTATAACTGGCTCTTTATATTAGTGACATATAGAAAGCTAATGGAACTGACGAAGTGGGAGCATGTGAAGAATGGTATCGGAATGTTGCTCATTGTGGTGACGGTGTCTGGGACGTTAGGGGAAAAAACAAGCAGACTCGGTTTTTTCGTGAGCCTGCTTTTTATCATCATTATAGGAATTGCGACTTGGATTGTCATGAAAAGGCAAAAACACGGTAAGCATGTTTAACATCTTTAGGCGGGTGTCCAAACATCTGCTGCTGACGCTACGCTTTCGCGCAAAAAAACATTTGTACCTGTCGCTACGCTTTCGGTACAAAAACCATCCGCTGAAATAGAGGAACTCAGTCGTTGCCACTTCCTGTGGCAACGACTGAGTGACCAACGTCTTGCTGTTGCCGTTGCCGCTTCGCTTTCGCGCAAAAAACATTTGTTGGCCCAAAGCCGATTCCGGACGCAATTATGCCGAGGCATAACTGATTATTGTTCTTTGTTCTGTGGAAAGATCAGAGAATGTTGCATGCGTAAAAAAGGACATTTCGATGCACTACTATTATCATCACTTAAAAAATACTGCTTCCATTCATAACTACCTTCTTGCCCATACCATTTTAAATCAGTATGAGCTGGAATAGCGTCGTATTCGTTAATGCGTTGACGAATAAGCTTCTTTAATTTTCGACCAAAGACAGTAGAGTCGTTCATTTCTTCAAATATCCAGCGTGGCTGAAAGGCCATTAATAATGTAGAAAAATTACGACTCTTGCGCAATTTATGTGCGGGCGTTGCACAAGACACAAAATAAGGCTCACCGTTAAAACAAAATTCCCATTCATGATGTGCAGGATCGGTTGGAATTTCCTTTGGCCAATCGATATCATCAAATTTAGTTAAATTGTTTAAAACTGACCAAAATAAATTTCTATAATCCTCAACATCGAAATTTTTATGCATATCATTAGGGGTTTTGAAGAAAATGGTATGTGTTGTATATTTCCCGAATGTTTTAGAGTACTTATCGTATTCCTTTAAGCATAGTGCTAGCGTCTTTATCGATTGCTCCTCTCGTGGATCTCCGATAAAACTATAGCGAAGCTCATTCGATAAAAAACCTTTTCTAGCTGGAATACAGGGAAACGTATTTGCTTCATCTGCAACCATGGCAGCGAAGTCGGTATACGCTGACTGTTGCCATAATGGAAGTGTTTCAAAATGATCTTCTATCCACTTCTTGTCTAACACTGCTACTTCCACTTATGTCTCCTCCTTCTATACATCCTTAGACTATTAAAGAAAGAGTAAAAATGTGACGATGTAACTGTGTTAGCAATTTCAAAATGGTAGCAGTAAGGAACATCACTAATAGTTCTGATTTTATTATAGAAAAATGGCTTAATGATAGGAACCTGCAATGCTTGTCAGATAATGAAAAGCATGCGGGTTTTCTTTTATGATTTTGGGTTAAAGACCTTTTCGTCTAGAATGTTTAATGCATTATGAATGTCTTCTAAATCTTTGTTAGATGCATGTTGGATAAGTTGTTGAAAGCGCTCTTCTATACAGGCGAATGCTTTCGCCATTATTTTTTCTCCATCTTCAGTAAGGCAAACATAGTGTTTTCTTCGATCTTCGGTATCGCTAATTTTTCCGATAAACTTTCTTTCCTGCAATTTGCGTAATTCACGGCTTGTATTAGGTAAGGACATATGCTGACAATCACTGATTTCAGTAGGCGTAACTGGCTGGCTTACTTTTATATATTCTAAAATTTTATATTGTACAGGTGTAATATTATCGATTTTAACGTTTTGAGTTAGATCATGTGTTACTTGATGTACTGATGTTGTAAATGCTACGAACTGATTAAATAATTCTTTTTTGTCCAAATGTGTTCACCTCTTACAGAAAAGATAACAAAAAACTTATCTTAAAACAATTATCATTTGACAACTAAAGTTAGATGATTTATTATTTTGTTATCAAATGATAAGTAATGGAGGATGCATGATGAACACATTAGTTATTTATACATACCCCAATCATAAAAGTTTGAATTATGCTTTTTTACAGGAGGTTATGAAAGGCTGTAATGACAATCCTTTCATAAAGGAGATTCAAATACTAGATTTATACGAGGAGCAATTTGACCCGCTTTTAGTATTTCATGAACAAAAACGCCGTCGTGATATGTTTCGTGATTCAAAGCTTGAGAAATATCGAGAACAAATAAGGTGGGCTGATAAAATCGTTTTTGTATATCCGATATGGTGGGGAAGGCCGCCGGCAATGCTTCTAGGGTATATTGATCAATTGTTTGCGGCCAATTTTGCTTATAAAGATAAAAAAGGACTATTTCCTGAGGGGCTTCTTAAAGGAAAATCAGTGGTGTGTATTTCGACAATGAAGGGGCCAACAAAATATCCACTATTATGGCTAAATAATGCTCATAAAATATTAATGAAAAGAGCGTTATTTAATTATGTTGGCATTAAACAAGTGAAGTTTTTTGAATTTGGCAATATGGAAAGTCAGAAGGGGAGACAAAACAGAAAACTCGAAAAAGTTTATCAATATTTTAGAAAAGTAGCTTACTAGTTCGTCTGCCTAATAGACTCGTGCGGACGAAGACTGATCTCCTATTCGTTTGTACGAGTCTGATCTAACCCCTTTCAGCGGGCGTCCAAACACCCGCTGAAAGAAGTTAAGCCTCCGGCGGATGTCACGGAATCGGAAAGGAATGCTTTGTGCTAGCACAAAGCCGATTCCGGACGCAATTATGCCGAGGCATAATTGACTAATGGCAGTGTTACAAAAAACGTTGTGAATTCGGCAGGCTTGCTTTCAACAGTAATGGTTCCGTTATGCATATCGATGATTTTCTTTACAATAGATAGTCCTAAACCACTTCCGCCATTCTCAGCTGTTCTCGATAGGTCAGCCTTATAAAATCGCTCGAATACATGCTTTTGTTGTTCCGTTGTTAAACCGATACCGTTATCACGAATGCCAATTGTGATCGTATCCATTTGTTTTGTTATTGATATTGTAATGGTGCCAGCAGCTGGCGTGAATTTAATGCTGTTGCTTAGTAAATTCATCCATACTTGATTCATTAAATCTTCATCCGCCATTAGCGAAATGTTTTCTAATTGCATATCCATGTCGATATTTTTAGCTAGCCAATTTGGTTCCAGCGTTAGAACGACATTGCGCAATTGCTTATCAAGTCGGTAATGCCTAGGCTCGAAGGGGTGATGTTGTGATTCTAACGACGTTAGCTTTAGTAAATTGTCACTAATTTTTGATAGTCGATTACTTTCCATCTCAATAATTGCTAAATAATGCTGTCGCTTATCCTCAGGGAGGTCAATGTTTTTCAATGCTTTAGCAAAGCCATTAATAGATGTTAGAGGTGACTGAATTTCATGAGACACATTCGAGATAAATTCTTGGCGCATTCTTTCCATTTCACCTAATTCGACTGCCATATGGTTGATGCCATGTATTAATTGACCGAATTGGTCTTCATCTGCTTTGAGATCTAATTTGACAGTAAAATCACCTTTTGCAATCCGGCTTAATGCATCTACAATCGTATTCCAATAGTTCCGTTGCCTTTTTAGCCCAATTAAAAAGGTGATGATGACTGAGCAAGCAAAGAGAACAAAAACACCAACTACGGTCCATAATTGAAGCCAGAAACCTTGGGGATGTTTGCCTAACCAATCATAAATCCAGGACGTTATGTGGTAAGAAATAAAAGCAAAGACGATGCTAATGATAAGAAGAAGAATTAAAGTTAAAAAAAGCTTTAAAAAATTTTTTAGTCTTCTCATGAAACAAGTTCCAATCGATAGCCTAGGCCGCGAATTGTACGAATAGAAAATCCGCTTGTTTCTTGAGGGAAGCGTTGACGAAGTCTTTTAATGTGAACATCGACTGTACGTTCATCACCTTCATAGTCGTAGCCCCAAATTTCTTCGATTAGCTGTTCACGTGAAAAGGTTTTTCCAGCATAGCTTGCTAACGTAAATAATAGTTCAAATTCTTTTAAACGAAGTGTTAAAGATTCACCATTATACAAGACTTCATGTGTATTACGATTTAACTTAATATTGCCAGCTTCCACAAGTTGAGATAAGGAAATATGGTATCTTTTAAGTATTGATTTCACACGAACGATTAGCTCTGCTGGCTCAAATGGTTTAACAAGATAATCATCTGTTCCAAGATGAAAACCCTTTACCTTTTGCGAGGTTTCTCCCTTTGCGGTTAGCATTAAGATTGGTAGATTATCATTAAATGAACGTATTTCTTCGCATAATTCCCAGCCATTCATATTTGGCATCATAATATCCATAATAATCATATCCACCTTATCAGAATCCAATTTGGACAGTGCATCCACACCGTCCGTAGCTTCAATTACCTCTAAACCTTCATTTTGTAAAAATACCTTAACTAATTCTCGAATATGCGCATCATCATCCACGACTAATAGTTTGGTCATGCTAACAAATCCCCCTCGTTATTCCTCTTTAATACGTAATTGTTGCTTTGCAAACTCTCGATACATGTCATGAGTCTCAAATAGAGTTTCATGTGTGCCACAACCCGTAATATGTCCTTTCTCCACAAAAAGTATTTGATCCGCATCTACTACTGTTGAAAGGCGGTGTGCGATTACAATAGTTGTCCTACCTTGCATTAAATTATCTAATGCTTTTTGAACATAGATTTCCGATTTACTATCTAGACTAGACGTTGCTTCATCTAACATTAATATTTGAGGGTCGCGCAAAAGTGCTCTAGCGATAGAAATTCGTTGTCGTTGACCGCCAGAAAGCTTAATGCCTCGTTCTCCTACCTCTGTATCAAATTGCTCGGGTAGTTCATAGATAAATTGATCGGCATAGGCCATTTTGGCAACTCTCTCAAGCTCTTCATCCTGCACTTCTCTGTCAATACCGTAGCAAATATTTTCACGAATCGTACCAGACAGCAGTGCACTCTCCTGAGCAACATAGCCGATTTGACTTCTCCAAGAATGGAGGGAATACGTGTCGATAGGGGTTTCTCCTAGTGTAATACGTCCATTAGTAGGCTGATAATATCTTTCTAACAGAGAAAAAGTTGTTGTTTTCCCTCCGCCACTAGGTCCGACGATGGCCGTAACTTGACCTGGCTCAATGGTAAAATTAATATTTGATAAAATCGGTTCTTCTCCATAAGCAAAATCAACATTTTTTACGTAAATCGGCTGATCCACGTTTTCTAATGTGTTTCCTTCGAAAATATTTTCCTCTTCATGCTCAAGTAATGCACTGATTCTTTCTGTAGCACCCATTGCTTTTTGAAGCTGTGTAAAGAACATCGTTAATTGGGTCATCGGCATGATGATTTGGATTAAATATAAAATAAATGCCACCATGTCGCCAGCTGTAAGCTCTCCAGAAGAAACTCGTACACCACCATAACCAATAATGGCCACAAGTACTGACATTAATACAAACGAAACTAGTGGCGAAATAAGTGCATGGATTTTAGCTTCTTTTAAGCCAAACGTAAAGAGGTTTGTAATTCCTTTCTTGCCACGCTCATATTCTATATTTTCGGCATTTGAAGCTTTTACTAAGCGTGTCTCAGGTAAAACTTGATTTAGCACGGACGTAAATTTTGCTGTCTCATCTTGCATTCCTTTTGAAATAACAAACATACGTCTTCCTAACAGCAATAAAATAATCATAGCAAGCGGAACAGCAATCAGCATGACTAAGGTCATTTTCCAGTCTAAAATTAATAGGATAATGATTGACCCAATAATAGAAATAACACCAGATAAACAGTTCGCAAGGTGTTCCGTAATGAGCTCCTTGACAACAGCTGTGTCGTTCGTAACACGACTTAATGTTTCACCTGTATCGTTCTCATCATAATAAGGAATCGGTAAATGAAGTAGCTTTCTCCAAAGTTGATCTCGTAATCTCGCGACAACATGATGCCCGACACGATTTAAATAATAAATAGAAAGTCCACTTGCAATTGCTTGCGCGATAAAAGCAATACCTAACAAAAGTATTTGCCAATAATCGAGTGATGCTAATGAAAAGCCATCGACTAATTTTTTAGTAAATAACGGTACGATAAAGCCTACGCCAGTAGTTGTTAAACTCATAATTAATGCAATGATTAAAAGCCATATCGGCGGTTCTGCCTGTTTGACTAAGCGAACAAAGCGTCGCCAATCCTTCGTTTTTGTCGTATCTTTTGATGTCTCCTGCAACGTAAAAATCCCCCTTAATTTCATCAACAATAAAATATAAATCTTTTATGTTACTAACTATAGCATGTCAATATGAACTGAATATGAAATGAGAATAGATGATGATTGTGATTGAGATGTATCCGATTTATTCTAATTTTTTTGTAGAAATTCAAAATAAGTTCCTTTTTTTGGAGAAATGTCATACAATATTATAAACCGACAGTCGGTTGATTGAATGTGGCATCTAATCTTACGGAAAAATATAATAGTCACCATGTTGACATTTTAAAAGTCGTTATGTATTATTTAGTAAACATGGTGACTAAATAGAGAGGTGCTACATATGGATTTAAATCTTTTATTGAAGGAATTGCATTTTATGCAGCAAAGCTATGCGACTTTGTTTTCAGTTGTCAATAAAGTTCAAATAAAAGGAGATGAATATTTAGAGGTATTAACTTCGAGACAGCATATGGCTCTTATTGCCATTGCCCATTTACCAGTAGAAAATACAACACTCGTAAATATCGCTAAAAAGCTTGGTACAACTAAGCAGACTGCGAATAAGTTAATAACGAGTCTAGTGAAAAAAGGATATGTCCAAACGATACCAAGTAAATTAGATAAAAGATCGATCAATGTTGAGATTACTTCAGCGGGAAAAATAGCATTAATTACTTGTTCGGAGAAGTCTACTTACTTTTTAGCAGATATCTTTAAAGACTTTACAACTGAGGAAATTGAAACATTGTGGAAGCTATTGCAAAAACTTTATCGTTTTGATGGTGAGGAACTAGATGGCTATGAAGAAACGGTAAATATGGAGGTTGAGGAACCAGAACAGATTTCAGACTTCCAAGAGAGAGTTTTAACAGAGTTATTAAAACGACGATACGGAGATGAAAAACGCCATGATTAAAGGAGACTCATCATTTTTTTATCCTCAAAAAGCAAAAGATACTGAGCAGAAGTTAAAAGAAAAAGTTTATCTTATGAAACGTAAAATAAAGAAATCTGCATATGACATTAAGGAAAAATTTCATCGGAAATCAAAAATTAGTCGTACTGGAAATTATGTATCCATTATGGTGGGGTTCTTATTGTTAATAATGTCTTGGAGTGCGCAAATTGAGTGGCTCATTTGGTTAAGTACTATAAGTATTTTTAGTAATGTCTTTCTTCTTACAACACAAATCATTCTACACTTTCAAAAGGGTCATGAATGTTAAAGGAAGGGGTCTAATGAATGGAATCACAGATTAAAAGAAAAGGCTTTTCAAAAGATTTTAACCTGATGGTGATTGGGCAAATTATTTCTATTTTAGGATCTGCGCTTTTAAGGTTTGCCTTATCACTTTATGTACTAGATATTACAGGACGTGCAGATCTTTTTGCAGTACTATTTGCGATATCGAGTGTCCCAATTTTACTAGCACCGGTAGGAGGAGCGATTGCTGACAGGTTTAATCGGCGCAATTTAATGGTTATTTTTGATTTCACTAGTAGCATAATTGTTTTTATTTTCTTTGCAATGCTAGCGATTGGTAATAGTTCCATTTTGCTAATTGGTGTTGTGATGGTACTGCTTTCCTTTGTTAGTGCTATGTATGCACCTGCAGTGATGGCCAGTATTCCAGTACTAGTAGAAGAGGAAAAACTTGAACAAGCAAATGGAATTGTCAATGGTATTCAATCATTATCTAATGTAGCTGCTCCTGTATTAGGAGGAATACTATACGGTTTGATTGGCTTAAAAGTGCTTGTCATAGTGAGTGGTGTGTTCTTTTTCCTTTCTGCCATATTAGAGATGTTTATTCATATACCATTTATGAAACGAGAGCAGAGCGGACATATTATTCCGACGCTTGTAAATGATCTGAAAGAGGGCTTTAGCTATGTAGTGAAGCAATCTTTTATATTCAAATGTATGATTTTAGCGGCATTATTAAATTTATTATTAACACCGCTGTTTGTTGTAGGGGTACCGATTATTCTCCGTGTTACTATGCAAAGTAGTGATACGCTGTATGGAGTAGGGATGGGGTTAATCGATTTTGCTACAATTTTAGGAGCTTTATCAATGGGGTATATGGCGAAAAAAGTGGGTATCAATAATTTGTATTTTTGGGTTTTTATCACTGCCTTATTGATTGTTCCAATGGCTCTAGCAGTTACGCCTTTCATGCTTCATATAGGTTACTATCCTTCTTATACTTTATTTGTCGGTAGCGCACTGATCATAGCTATGATTCTTACCGTTATTTCAATATATGTTATTACGCTTGTACAAAAAGAAACACCTAATGAAAACTTAGGGAAGGTCATGGCTATTATCATTGCTGTTTCACAATGTATGGCACCAATTGGGCAAATATTGTATGGCGTATTATTTGAAGCATTTAGTGTTAAAGTCTACGTTCCTATTTTAATAATTAGTATTGTTATGATAGTGATGGCAATAGCAACTAAGAGAATTTTACGATTTGAAAAGAGCGAGGCAACAGAATGATTCACTTTTATTGTTAGGTATAACAAATAGATAATGACCGCCATTTCCGTTATCTGCGGACTAAAAGCGCGGGAAATCAACTTTCTAAATTGATTTCTCGCGCTTATTAAGGTTTTGACTTGTTCTGTCCAGGCCTCTTGACATTAGTACCATCTTCTCCGACGCCTAGTAGCTCTTCTTTGTCGTGGAGGCTGAAACTCAGCAGACGAGAAGCTTGGTTGAGGAATACTTTCAATATCAGTAACTTTATGAATTTGATGTTCCGGGAATTCTACATTTGAAAAAGCGATATTTTGAGTATTGTTCAAGAGTGGTGAAGATAGCTGATTATATTCCACATTGTCTTCTAAATAAGCTGCTTCAGTAGAGCTAGTAATGTTTTGAGTCCTAGTTAAGAGAGGGATAGTTTGCGGAGTATATTCTATTTCGTCTTCTAAATATGTTGTTTGCAAAGAAGCTTGAGTGTATTCTACTATTTCTTCAGTTGGAGTGATGTGTGGAGTAGTGTTCAAGAGTGGTACAGTATGCTCATTATTGCCCATAACAATAGTCGGGTCTTCGTGATGTTGTTCTTGCGAATGCTCTACTTCATGCTGGTTTTCAGCATGTGGCTCTTGCACAGGGTGAACGTCCTTCATGACGAGTATTGGTCGCATCATGTCATGATCTTCATGTTCTAAGAAATGACAATGCCACATATACTGGCCGACATGATCTTTCCAATGCATAATAATTTTCGTAACTTTCCCAGCTTCAGCTTTTACAGTATCCTTCCAACCTTGCTCATAGTCATGAGGTTTTTCAGGGGGACCTGTAAATTCCAGTCTACCTTCATTTTGATATAGTTCCATATCGAAAGGGCGTCGTTCTAGTATTTTAAATTGAATTAAATGTAGATGAATAGGGTGATCAAACTGCGTGGCATTAATGAAATTCCAGATCTCTATACTATCAAGTGCAGGCTTTTCAGTAGTAGGGTCATGATACATACGATTATTTAATAATAACATTGGTCGACCAAAATCATCTGTCGTAGCAGTTAATGGTAAGTGTCTCTCTATATGTGCATCATGAGAATGTAAATCCATTGATACTGCGAGTCTTTCTGGTATTTCACTAGAATCCTCACACTTTAAAGGAAGACACACGTTAAACTGCATGATTTCTCTTGTATGTTCATCAATGAAATCTTCATCAGAATTGACTAACGTTATTTCCTGACCTTCATATTTTGAAAAATCGACAATGATATCTGTTCGTTCTGCCGGCAATAACTCAACAGATTGAATTTCTTGGGGAGCTGTTAAAAAGCCTCCATCTGTTCCGATTTGTATCATGGGCTCACCATTTGAAAGGCTAATGACATAACCTCTTCTATTGGAGCCATTGAGAAAACGAAATCTATATTTACGAGGTTCGACATTTAAATATGGCCAGACTTTCCCGTTTACAACGATTGTATTACCAACAAAACCAGGAGTAATAGATGGATGTACGGGAACTGGGAATGGTGGTTCATCAGGATAGAAAAGAGAGCCGTCTTCATTAAATGATTTATCTTGAATTAAGATGGGGTACTCATAGTCACCACAAGGTAGGTTAGAACGCTCCTCAAGTGAATCCCGAAGTAAATAAAAACCGGCTAATCCAGCATACACATTTAAACGAGTAAGCGCCATTGCATGATCATGGTACCATAGTGTTGTGCCGGGTTGATGATTGGTATATTCATGTATTTCTTTACTGAATTTTGGACCTGTATGCGTATAATCTCTTGTATACCATGCCTCGGGATGGCCGTCACTCTCCCAATCTACATTTGCGCCATGTAAATGTGTAACAGTTCTTACTTCCTTTGAATCGTTTGCCGCATGAAGTGTGTAATCGACGGGTAAGAAGTGCTGTAAGGGCAATTGATTTTTATATCTAACATAAATGCTTTTGTCTTTTGTTGCCTCAATTGTCGGTCCGGGATAAAGACCGTTATAGCCCCATATGATCGATTTTGGGAAATCTTTATGGAAAGAATGCACTGCTTGCATCATTTTAAGTTCATAATAATCTTTTCTCTGTTGGCCCTTATAATATTTAGGTTTAGCGGTAACCGGTTTTGGCAGCTCATCCACAAATTTTGGTATTGTCGCTGGATCTGTAGGATTAACTTCTTTAGTCAAAACATCACGTCCCTTTTCAATTCTTAAAATTGCTCATTACCTTATCATATGGGTAAAAACAATAGGCAACTAGGACAATAATGGAGATATTTGTACTTATAAAAAAATATCTCCATTTAACTATGTTATTTGTGAATTAATTAAGGTTTTTAGTGGGGAAATTTACGTCCTATTTGCAATGGTGAATAGGGATTTTTACATTGAAAGGGATACAATTTTTAAGGGGTGAACTAAAAAGAAAAAAATTACTACACGAATCATTTGAAAACGTTATTCTATCAACGTACAATATATGAAATTAAGAAACACGACAGCACAAAATTGTTGTATAATGTTGTGGTATGAGGAAAGAAAGCAGGTTGACAAAAATGGAAAGCAAAATGAATGTATACGCAGTTAAAAACATGCAAAAGCATCAGGCATTCGTGTTAAAGAATAAGCTAGATGTGAAACTTAAGGTGAATATATGAAAAACTGGTTGATTTTCATTTCTGTCTTTATGGTTTCATTGTCACTTGTCATCAGTATTTTAGTACTCTGGAAAGCCGAGGCTCCATTCCGTTCAATTGAAGAGCAGGCTGAACAGTTGGCACTCGATGCCAAAGCCCTCGCAATTGTCTCGGAGTCCTACACATATAATGGCAAACATTCGTATGTCACTGTATTCGGGGTAGATGAATATGGTGAAAAAAAAGCTGTCTTTGTTCCGACGAATCTAAAAGCTGATTCAATTAAGGAAGTATTTTTAAAAGATGGTATTACGGAAAAACAGGCATTATCGGTTTTAAAAAAGGAAGGAAATGTACAAAATGTCCTCAATGTAAAATTAGGCTATGAGGAGCCAGGTGCTGTTTGGGAAATTACATACCTAAACGATCACGATAAGCTCAACTATGTCTATATTATGTTTAAGGACGGCGACTGGTGGAAGCGCATTACGAATTTATAAGAGGAGTAGATCCCGTATGAAAAATTTATTAGCAAACCGTGTAAAAACTTTAACACCATCTTCAACTTTAGCAATTACTGCGAAAGCAAAGGCGTTAAAAGAGCAAGGTATCGATGTTATTGGTCTAGGTGCTGGTGAGCCTGACTTCAATACTCCACAAAATATTTTAAATGCTGCCATTGACTCGATGGAAAAAGGTTTAACAAAATATACACCTGCTGGCGGTCTTCCAGTACTTAAGAAAGCTATTATCGATAAACTTCAACGCGACAACAATCTTACATACAAGCCGAATGAAGTAATTGTAGGTGTTGGGGCAAAACATATTCTGTACACTTTATTCCAAGTAATTTTAAACGAGGGCGATGAAGTTATTATTCCAATTCCTTATTGGGTATCTTATCCTGAGCAAGTAAAATTAGCGGGCGGTGTACCTGTTTATGTGGAAGGCACAAGTGAGCAAGGCTATAAAATTACTGCGGATCAATTAAGAGCTGCTGTGACAGATAAAACAAAAGCAGTTATTATTAACTCTCCTAGCAACCCATCAGGTATGATTTATTCTCGTGAAGAGATTGCTGAAATTGCTGCTGTTGCAGAAGAAAAAGATATTTTAATCGTGTCAGATGAAATTTATGAGAAGCTTGTATACAATGGTATTGAGCATTTTTCAATTGCACAGTTATCTGATGCAGTGAAAGCACGTACAATCGTTGTAAATGGTGTTGCAAAATCCCACTCTATGACAGGCTGGCGTATCGGGTATGCTGCAGGGGATGCGGACATTATTAATTCAATGACTGATCTTGCATCACACTCTACATCAAACGCAACAACAACTGCACAATATGCAACAGTGGAAGCGTATAATGGACCACAAGACGCTGTAGAAGAAATGCGTCAAGCATTCGAATCGCGTCTTGAAAAAATTTATCCACAGTTAAGTGCAATTCCTGGCTTCAACGTTTTAAAACCTCAGGGTGCATTCTACTTATTACCAGATGTAGCAGAAGCTATGGCTCATACTGGCTATGAATCAGTAGATGCATTCGCTGCGGATATTTTAACAGAAGCAAACGTAGCAGTGATTCCAGGTTCTGGCTTTGGTGCACCAACTACAATGCGATTATCTTATGCTACATCTTTAGACTTATTAGAAGAGGCAGTCCGTCGAATTGATACATTTGTAAAATCAAAATGGCAAGACTAATCCTTTTAACCAACTTTGGAGGATTTCTATGAAAAAAATTATGATTCAAGATATGCCAAAGCATATCGGTGAAACCGTCAAGCTAGGTGCTTGGCTAGCGAACAAACGATCAAGTGGTAAAATTGCCTTCTTACAATTACGTGATGGTTCTGGCTTTGTACAGGGCGTTGTTGTTAAAGAAGAAGTAGGCGAAGAAATTTTCGCCATTGCAAAAGGTATGACTCAAGAAACTTCAATGTACATTACGGGAGAGGTTAAAGCAGATGAGCGTTCAAGCTTTGGCTGTGAAATTGCTGTAACTGGTATTGAAGTACTACATGCAGCAACTGATTTCCCTATTACGCCAAAAGAACATGGTCCGGAGTTTTTAATGGATAACCGTCACTTATGGCTACGTTCTCGTAAGCAACATGCAATCATGAAAATTCGTAACGAAATTATTCGTGCAACTTACGAGTTTTTCAACAACAATGGCTTTACAAAAATGGACCCACCGATTTTAACTGGGTCAGCTCCAGAAGGTACTTCTGAGCTATTCCATACAAAATATTTTGATGAGGATGCCTATCTTTCTCAATCTGGTCAACTTTATATGGAAGCGGCTGCAATGGCATTAGGTAAAGTATTCTCATTCGGTCCGACGTTCCGTGCAGAAAAATCTAAAACACGTCGTCACTTAATCGAGTTTTGGATGATTGAACCGGAAATGGCATTTGTGGAATTTGAAGAAAACCTAGAAGTACAAGAACAGTATGTATCACATATTGTGCAATCAGTTCTGGCAAACTGCAAATTAGAATTAGAGCGACTTGGTCGAGATACTTCAACACTTGAAAATATCAAAGCACCATTCCCTCGTATTTCTTACGACGATGCCATTAAATTATTACATGAGCAAGGATTTGACGATATTGAATGGGGCGATGATTTCGGTGCACCACATGAAACAGCAATTGCTAATTCATTTGACAAACCTGTATTCATCACTTGTTACCCAGTAGGTATTAAGCCATTCTACATGCAACCACATCCTGACCGTGATGATGTAGTATTATGTGCAGATTTAATTGCACCAGAAGGTTATGGTGAAATAATTGGTGGTTCTGAACGTATTCATGACTATGATTTATTAAAATCACGTCTTGAAGAACATCAATTATCTTTAGATGCTTATGCATGGTATTTAGAGCTACGTAAACAAGGTTCAGTACCACATTCAGGCTTCGGTCTTGGATTGGAACGTACAGTGGCATGGATTTCTGGCACAGAGCATATTCGTGAAACGATTCCATTCCCACGTTTACTAAACCGCTTATATCCATAAGCAACAACTAGTTTTGTTTTAGGTTTTGCTGCCGTTAAAGCAGTTAAAATTAAAAAAGTCGCGTAGTGATGTATCTACGCGGCTTTTCTACTTACGATGGAAAAAGGAGTCAAGTATAATATGAGCACAAATAACAATCGACTCCGTACATGGACTGAGCAGAGAATGATTCAAATTCCTCAGCTTTTTTTTCAGTTTTATAAGGAGTTAAATATTGAGGATGATGAGGCACTTATTGTTATGCATTTACTTGCGTTCCGTATGGAGGGAAATGACTTTCCAACGCCAAATGACCTGATGAATCGTTTGACAATGTCTGGCAATGACATATCTTCTCGTCTACAGCGATTAATGCAAAAAGGTTTCCTTGAAATAACAAGCGATGTCGATGCAAATGGCAAACTATATGAAAAATACTCGGTATACCCACTCTGGGAGCGTATTATGCAGATGATTGAAATGAAGGAAAATCAAAAATCAGCAGCATCAATTCAACAAGAAGAGGGTGAAATATTCCGGTTATTTGAAGAGGAAATGGGGCGTCTTTTATCTCCTTTAGAGCTAGAAAAAATCGGATTTTGGTTAGATGAGGATAAGCACAGTCCCGCGCTTGTTAAGGAGGCGCTTAAGGAGGCTGTGTTTGCTGGCAAGCTAAGTATTCGTTATATAGATCGAATATTACTGGAGTGGAAAAAGAAAAATATTACGACACCACAGGCTGCACAAAAACAAAGCGAGCAGTTCCGAGAAAAACAAACATTTAACCGACCTCCAGTCCGAACAATGCAGCAAGAAACGCAGTCGACAAATAAAGTACCATTTTATAATTGGTTAGAAGAAAGAGAATAGGGGGCTTCCAACATGTTAACAAAAAAACAATGGGAGCATTGTCTAGCGGAAATGGATCGTATGTTTCCTGATGCACATTGTGAGTTAGTGCATGACAATCCGTTTGAACTAACTATTGCCACGTTATTATCGGCACAGTGTACGGATGTACTTGTAAACAAAGTAACGAAAACATTGTTTCAAAAATATAAAAAGCCGGAAGATTATTTAGCTGTATCATTAGAGGAGCTGCAACAGGACATTCGCTCCATTGGCTTGTATCGAAATAAGGCAAAGAATATTCAAGCATTATGTCAAAGGCTATTAGAGGAATACGAGGGCGAAATACCAGCAAGCAGAGAAGCACTAGTTACATTGCCTGGTGTTGGTCGTAAGACGGCTAATGTCGTGTTGTCTGTAGCTTTTGAAATTCCTGCACTTGCAGTGGATACACATGTAGAGCGCGTGTCTAAACGATTAGGACTTTGTCGCTGGAAGGATTCAGTGCTTGAAGTCGAAGAAACAATTATGAAAAAAACACCGATGGACAAGTGGTCGAAAACTCATCATCAGCTAATTTTCTTTGGTCGTTATCATTGTAAAGCTCAAAACCCTAACTGTCACACTTGCCCTTTACTTGATGATTGTAGAGAAGGGCAAAAGCGTTTAAAGAAAGGGTTGGTGAAGGAAGCGTGAATGTAGAGGCGATCGAAAAGGAAAAAATAGATGCTTGGTTTGCAGATTGGACAGAACTAGAAGGCGAAATTCATGCTGCTCATGATGCAAGGAATGGTGAAGCAAAAGGATTGATGGAAAAGGCCATTTTATTGTTTGAGCGCTTAGTGCAAGATGCAGGGGATGAAGTGTTGCCTATTAACGGTGTCGAACGATTAACCTTTATAAAAGCAAAGCCTAGTCAATATGCCTGTTATCGTCAGCTCGATGAATTATTTAAGGAAACAAAAAAACGAGCAGCACGGCTACGCTTACAGGCTGCAAAAAAGTAATATAGACGGATAGATTAAGCAAACTGAAAGATATAAAAGAGGCTGGTACATAACTGGTCAAAACCTTAATAGCGCGAGAAATCAATTTTAGAAATGTTGATTTCTCGCTTTTTTCATTTGGCACTGTGACTCTACTGTTGTTTTCCGAAGCATTCCGCTCGCTTTCCGCGGGCGAGCGACGAGCCTCCTCCTACGCTTCGCTTCGTGCGGGGTCTCGTCTGTCTCGCTTTCCCGCAGGAGTCGAGCGATGCTTCTCCAAACAACGCAATGTGTCACACTATTATTTTAGTCACGCTTTCCATTATAATAAAAGAATTAATGTGCAGTGGTGCTCCTGATGATTTTAAATCAAGAAACCCATAATTTAAGTCCATATTTGGCGATCTACGATATTGTTGTGCCAAAAGATAATATACTTCGCCAAATAGAGAAGGCGCAAAAAATAAAACATATTCTGCCACAATTAAGTCGGATATACATGCCGAACAGGAGGCTTGTCAAAATACGGAAGCATTTAGGCAATTAGCCGCAAAACGTTACAAAGTAGAATCGAAGAATAGTGAATTGAAAAATGGACACGGGTACGATACGGCATCGACTGCGGGTCTATTTGGCATGGAAATTCAAGGTGCTATAACGATATTAGCTGTCAATTTGAAACGGATATTAAAACTACTTTAACGAAAATGAATAAGGAATAGAGACAGAAATAAGGCACTCCCTGTTCAAAATCGAACAAGAAGTGCCTTATTTTTATCTGAAAAAGGTTCGCCTTTATGAAAACGTAAATTTTTCAGTGCCCTTGCGTTGTGCTACTCTGCTTTATTTTATTCAGTAGTTCCGGTACCATCATCCGGTGCGGTTGGTTCAGTTGGCGTTGTTGGTGGCTTGCTACCATTATTGTTGCCATTGTTACCTGGGGGGGTACCATTATTTCCTGTATTGCCGCTGTTCCCATTCCCATTAGCGTTACCGTTCCCACCAGCGTTACCAGTACCGCCAGTGTTAGTATTGCCATTACCATTGTTGCTGTTATTGCCATTGTTCCCATTTCCGTTACCATTGTGGTTACCGTTGTCTCCGTTGTCTCCGTTGTCGCCATTTTCATCAGGTGCTGTTGGTTCCTCAACATCAGGTTTATCCGGAGTATCTGGCTCTTTATTTTTATCCTCTTCATCAGTCGTACCTGTTACTTGGAAGGAGGTTGTACCTGGTTTACTGCGTGTACCATCTACAACTGCTACGACAGAAATCGTGTAATTGCCATCTTCCAGTTGTTTGTTGCTAACTGTTAAGCCTTTGCTTTCCGTTGTACCAAGAGAAATAGTCTTTCCACCTTCTTGTGTAGCGGATACCTCGAAGGTTGTTGGTAGCGGTTCATCTGTTTCCGGATCAAGCATTGCATCATGCTCCCAAGAAATATTGATAGATTGACCTTCTAAATCTAGGCTTGCACTTACATTGTAAGGTGAAGAAAGTTCTGGCATTGCGTATTCATTTGAAACTTCCTTAGGCTCTGTACCACGTACAAATAGCTCTGTTCGACGTTTCTCACTTGGAGTAAAGTTACTTGCTAATTTAAGTGGCTTTGAGCCTACTTCAATTGTAGCTTCCACAACTGAGCTTGGTTTTTTGAAACTTGGTGTTTCAACGTTCTGCGAAATTTCTTGCATAATTTGTTTAAATAAATGTTGTGGTAAACGACGTTCATCCCAAGTTGTAATAGGATCAAAGTGTTCTTCATAGCCACTCCAAATAGCGATTGAATAATTTGAAGTGTAACCAGCAAACCATGAATCTGGCACACTAGTATCCGGTAAATTATGCTTGTTAAAATCGGCGCTTGAATAGTTTGTTGTTCCTGTTTTACCTGCGATATCTAATCCAGATACATTGGCTGCAGTACCTGATGCATCAGGTTTATTGCCGACAACGTCACGTAACATATCTGTTACCATATAAGCTGTATAATCGCTCATTGCTACATTAGACTCTGGTGTGTAGTCTTTTGTTGTTTTACCATCGCGATAAACGATTTTTGTAATCGCATAAGGATCAGTATAAACACCATTATTCCCAAATGCTGCATAAGAAGCTGCCATTTGCGTAGGAGACATCGTAATATCCCCACCACCGATTGCATCAGATTCATAAACATTTTCAGAAGTAATACCTAAACGACCAACAAATTCTTGAGCTTTATCAATACCAACTTCTTTTAATGCTTTAACAGCTGGAACGTTACGTGAAGCATATAAAGCTTTACGTGCTGTTATTGCTCCCATGTATTTATTATCCCAGTTCGTAATGGTTTGTTTCGTTCCTGTGTAGTTCATTGGTTCATCCACAAGTGTTTGACCTGTTGACCATTTTAAATTTTCGATTGCTGGCCCATAATCTAGTAGTGGCTTCATTGTTGAACCAGGTTGATGTTTTAAGTCATATGCATAGTTGAAACCACGTTCAGCCCCGTAATTGCGTCCGCCGCCGATTGCTTGAATTTGACCACTTTTCGTATCAACGACAGCCACACCCGATTGAATCTTATCTGTTGGGAAGTTACTGTCATCATTCATAATGTTTTCAACAGTTTGTTGCGCTTTCGGATCAAGTGTTGTATAGACTTTAATTCCTTCAGCCATTGCACTACCATCACCGTTTTTCTCTAATTCATTAATAACGACATCAAGGAAGGCATCGTATTTAGAACCAGAAAATTTTTGACGTGTCGCATCGTCAGCTAGGCCAGCTTGAACGTCTACTTTTTTTGCTTCATCCATTTCAGCTTTTGTAATTTTACCATGTTGATACATTAATCCTAGAACCGTATTACGACGTTTTTTTGCAAGTTCAGGATTTTTCAATGGATTGTAAGCATTTGGACGTTGCACTAAACCTGCAAGTAATGCTTCTTCATCTAAAGTTAAATCTTTTAATTCTTTACCATAGAAATATTGGGCTGCTGTACCGAAGCCATAAACACGACCTGACATCAGCATTTTGTTAAAGTACATTTCAAAGATTTCTTCTTTTGTATATTTACGTTCTAATTTAAAGGAAAGCCAAGCTTCCTGAGCTTTACGTTTTAATTTTTTCTCATTTTGTAAAAATGAGTTTTTAACAACTTGTTGTGTTAATGTTGAAGCCCCTTGTGCCCCGAAGCCATCACGGAAGTTAGCGAGTATTGCTCCACCGAGGCGATAAAAGTCCATACCACCGTGTTCGAAAAAGCGTACATCTTCCGTTGCAAGGATAGCGTTAATCATATCTTGTGGTATATCCTCATATTTTACATATTTACGGTTTTCTGCACCAATCGTTGCAAATAAATCACCGTTTTTATCATAGAACTCTGAGGAAACTGGGTCCTTCAGTAAGTTTTCATCTAGTTCAGGTGCGCTACTTGCATAATAGGCGAATAAACCAGCACCTCCAATAAAACATGCAGCTACAATAGCTACAAGTGTTAACGTAATGCGCTTGAACCATTTTTTCTTCGTTGGTTTCGGAACGCTTTTTTTATTTTTTTGAGCGAGAGCCTTTTGATGCTCACCGCGTGTCGGACGACGTTCAGTCATTCTACTATCTCCTCACTTTCAGAACCATGGCTTTTTGCTTCAATTAGCTTTTGAACAATCGGTAAATAATCGATACGTGGATAATAGCTTGTAGGAATTTCAAAAGCTTCCTTTTCTATACTTGAAAAGGGAATCGATTTACGTTCACCGTTTTCCATCGCTAGCCAGGCCTTTTGTAAAACATCGTATGGCACGATAAAATATCGTTCAAAAGCTGAGAAACGAACGATAATAAAAGCCACACCATTTTGTTCCGTCACTTGCTGCATATGTGTCATTTGATGCAAGTGAATATTCTTTAGGGGAAAACTGGTCTTTGAAGCAGTTTCCTTTGCATCAAAATCAATATAATGCCCGTTCCAAACACCATTGTAATCTGTTGTTGATGGTGTACGGAAGTAAGCCTCACGAATAACTGCAGCACTCCGTGATGGGTACTCTACTTTGACGATTTGCACGGGAACAGGTTTCTTATGAATGATAGCAAGTCGCCTTTTTACATAATAATCGTTTGCTTCATTAATTTCATCTTCTAGTGTTTTACCTCGATTACTAAAAGAAAAATCCTTGTCCTTTCCCTTTTTTGCTGTTTTTTGAACAGTTGGATTAGGGGAATACAATTTCCCGTTCGGATAATGAATTGTCACTTAGTTCACCCTCTATAATACTGCTATTATACAATAGTTTACCATGATTAAGTAGCAGTTCTCCAGTTCCATTAATAGTATGATTGATGCTAGATTTACGATGGTTGAAATTACCAATAAAAAATCGGTCTTTGGGCAATTTTCGCCTCTTAAAGTCGAAAAACATCATGTAATATAACTAGTTCTTTCACGCGAATCGTCAAAATAACTGATGAAATTCCCAAGCAAATTAATAGAAAAAACTGTACTCCATGTTAGCTTCTCTACTTGAAAGACGATTATGCCGACGACGAAATCTAATAGACTAGTTTAATAAAATTTTATCGAAATACTTCTTCTTTCAGCTAACTTACGCTTATTTTGTCACGCATGAAGGTAATTTTATACATGCGGGGAATACATAAATTAAAGCAAAGGGGGCGTTATTTTGAACAAGTTAAAACAATTAGTTGCGCAGTTGGATCTGGTCAATCAATTACTGTTAACGAGAGTGTCTTTGGAAAACAATGCACAGAGCATGCAATTTTTTATGCAGCTCAAATCTGTTAGCCAGAAAGTAAGCTTAGCAGAAAAGAACTGGCAAGTAAAGAATGCTTGTTCGCCTATTAGTAGTGAAAAATGATAGACTTTGGTACACTTATCTCATATGCAATTTAAATAACTCAATATGAGTATTTTTCATACATTATTTACCACGATGAATGATGTGCCTTGAAAAAGACACATCACCAAAAGCTAAGGGTGTCATTCTTTTGAAAGTTATGTCATTTATATAAGCTGATTGGAGTGAAGACTTGGCAACTTCTTGGGCACAGTTTAGCCCTTAGAATGAGCCGATGGTGGGACAAAGGCTAAAAGCATCATGTCCTGTGATCGCGCCTTCGTGAACGACATCCTGCGCTGTTGCTACGCTTTCGCACAAAAAAGCATTTGTTGGCTTAAAGCTTCCGGCGGATGTCACGCAATTATGCCGAGGCATAATTGATAAAAGCAGGTTCGGAAAATTAGCTTAAAATGATACTATGCATTCACGTAAATATAGATGAATCTTCATTTTAAGGAAGAATCCAACCTAATTAATATAAAACTTTAAGGCTCGCCACCAAAAGTGGAAAGACATTTCTTGAAACGTGTGTCATGTAATAGGTTGATGAAGTGAGGCTTAGTTATTTCTTTAGGATCCGCGTCATAGATGAAATCAGGAGCGATCTGTTGAGGAACGAATAGGCATGGTGTTTTGTGATCACGCCTTCGTGACCAACATCCTATTGCCACGAGCGGCTCATCGGACGCCCTTAGGAAAGTGCACAGTCGAACGGAATCAATCCCACGTTAGGTAGGTTAAGGGTCTTCATTGATGAGATGAGGAGCGAAATTGTTGTTAATACAGAAAACTTCCAAATTAATAGATGAATGTGAAAAATGTGTATCACGCTTCTGGCAAATGCGTGAGGAGAATCGTACACCTGACTTTTTTGTTGAGGTTAAGCCACACGCTGATGTCATTCACCAGCTTTTAAAGGAATGGCAGCAGGAGGCAAATGAGTGGATTCAAAAAAATCAGCCAAAATATATGCATACACAACAAATTGCTTCAGCGGCAGAATCGATGGAGCAATTTGTTGTGCAATCCTTTTATAAAGAAACGAGTAAAAAGCGTTTTTTAGATGCGATTCATTCAACCTCTTATACGTTAAATATTTTTGAAAGGTTAGTGAAGGAGATAGAAACAGATGTTATCGAAAAAAAGGACCATTAGTGAACTGCTAAACGAGTGGAGATATGATGAGGAATTGAAGGAACGCATTTTACACTGGCAAACGCTTGAAGGACGTGAAGCTAAATATGCACCTTTTCCAGCGAATTTACATCCTTCACTCGTTAAGGCTCTTCGAACAAGAGGGATAGAACAACTGTATACCCATCAACGTCAGGCGTTTGATTACGCGATGGAGGGTGTTTCCTTTACCGCCGTTACACCAACAGCGTCTGGAAAATCATATTGCTACCATTTACCGGTACTACAAAAAATATTAGAAGATAAAAATTCGCGCGCAATTTATTTATTCCCAACGAAAGCTTTTGCACAAGATCAGAAAAATGATTTAAATGAATTAATCGAACAAAGCGGTGAGGAAATTTTAAGCTATACGTATGATGGGGATACTGCCCCGGGCATTCGCCAAAAGGTTCGTAAGGCAGGGCATATTGTGATGACAAATCCTGATATGCTGCATTCGGGGATTTTGCCGCATCATACGAAATGGGTTTCACTATTTGAAAATTTGCAGTATATCGTCATTGATGAGTTGCATACATATAAAGGTGTGTTTGGCTCACATGTTGCGCATGTTATTCGAAGATTAAAGCGTATTTGTGAGTTTTATGGCAGTAAGCCGATTTTCATTTGTACATCAGCAACCATTAAAAATCCAAAAGAGTTAGCAGAAGCTTTAACGAATGAAAGCCATGCCTTAATCAGCGATTCCGGAGCGCCAGTTGGGAAAAAGACATTTCTTTTTTATAACCCACCCATCGTCCATAAAACATTTGGCGTGCGTCGAAGTGCTGTTTTAGAGGTGAGCGATCTCGCGAAAAGGTTATATACAGCAGGTATTCAAACTATTATTTTTGCTAAAAGTCGTGTGCGAGTAGAAATGATTGTGACGTATTTAAAGGAGCTTACACGCAATAAGCTATTAGATGAGTCGGTACGAGGTTATCGTGGTGGTTATTTACCCTCTGAGCGACGTGTTATTGAACGAGGGCTTCGTGATGGTACTATTCAAACGGTGGTTAGTACAAATGCACTGGAATTAGGTGTTGATATTGGCCAATTACAAGCATGTATCATGACAGGGTACCCGGGAAATATCGCAAGTGCTTGGCAGCAAGCGGGTCGTGCTGGTCGTCGTCAGGACGAGGCGCTAATCATTTATGTCGCGCAATCGGCAGCACTTGACCAGTACGTTGTGAACCATCCACTTTTTTTACTTGGCAGTGCACCAGAGGAAGCACGTATTTATCCAGAAAATATGTTGATTTTAATGGATCATTTAAAATGTGCAGCATTTGAGCTACCATTTTCCGTGCAGGATACGTATGGTGAATATGAGATTCAGGAGTTACTTGTATATTTAGCGGAGGAAGGCGTTGTTTTTAAAACGAGTGAGAAGTGGCATTGGATGAGTGACCGTTTTCCGGCACATGATATTAGTCTTCGTTCTGCATCACAAGAAAATGTTGTGATAATTGATATGACTGTCCCTGCACAAACAAAGGTTATTGGTGAAATGGATCGTCATAGTGCAATGACATTACTACATGAAGAGGCTATTTATTTGCATCAGGGCATTCAATTTCAAGTAGAAAAGCTTGATTGGGAGGAAAAGAAAGCGTATGTACGAGAAGTAGATGTCGATTACTATACTGACGCTAATCTAGCGGTTGAGATGAAGGTGCTAGAGGAAGATCGGAGCCGAGATTATAAAGGTGGGATTATTGGCTTCGGTGATGTTGGCTTAGTCGCGCAGGCAACGATATTTAAAAAAATACGCTTCGGTACACACGATAATATCGGTTCTGGCCCTATTCATTTACCACCAGATGAAATGCATACAAATTCATCGTGGCTATCATTTAACAGAGTAGACCAGTGGTCCGAAGCTGAATTAACGGATGCGATGACTGGGGCAGCTTATGGCATGAACGCCTTTATCCCGATATTTATCCAATGTGATAGCAGTGATGTAGCTGTCGTACCTCAGGTAAAGGCCTCTCATAATGAAATGCCAACATTCTTTGTTTATGATAAGTATCCTGGTGGTATCGGCTTAAGTGAAAAGGTTTATGACTTATGGGAAGATCTTTTAATCAAAACCTTAGAGCATGTTTCAAATTGTCCTTGTGAGTCTGGATGTCCATCATGCATTGGAGCCCAAGACAGTTTGCAGGAAGGGAAGAAGAGGGTAATAGAACTTCTTCGGATATTAAATCAAATTAATGCAAATTAAAAAGAGGGCTTAAGGAATAACCAAGTTATTTCCTTAAGCCCTCTTCATCTATCAGTTTATAAAAAAATAAGATGACAAAAGCAGCACCAAATAAAAAATGATGCTGCCCCATGCCATTCATTTTAATTACTTTGTTGTAATAAATACAGCGTCATCAAAAGTAATATCTGCACCTAGTGCTTCACTTACAAAACGTAAAGGTACCATAGTTGTTCCTTTATAAATTTCAGCTGCATGATTTAATTTAATTGTAGTTGTAACGCCGTTTGAATTAACGTAAGCGTTTTTATTTCCAACGCCAATGACAATTTTTTTACTATCTTTGTATGCAGTCACTTTTTTTGTTGTATTGTCATAAGTAACAGTTGCTCCAAGTGATACAAAAATAGCTTTCATAGGAACTAAAGTTGTTCCGTTTTTAATATAAGCAGTTGGGTTGTAATATTGCTTAACATTATTGATATATACATCTACAGTTGTAAGCACTGGTTCTGGTGGACTTTGATATGTTGGTTTTTTGGGACTTGTATTGGTAGAAGGTGCTGCCTCGTTACCTTTATTATGATAATGATAACCTGTGCAAAGACCTTTTGCTTTAGACTTTGCAGAACAGTTATGACCACCATTACTATCAAGACGACCTGGGTGTGCATCAGCCGTTAATGATGTCGCCATAAACAAAGACAACATTGTAATAAATAATACCAATTTCTTCATGAATATCCTCCTATTATATAAATATGGAATCATTATACTACTAAATGGATTATATTCACATAGTTTTATTGCAAATATTAGTTTTCGTGTGAAATAGAATTTATAGAAGTCAAATATGACAATCTTGAATTAAAACAATATTACTAAACATTATGAAAAAAGGAGATGGAACTATAAAAGCTCAAAATGGAATAGATGCGGAGGATAGTCTAACTGTGGACCGAAATGAAAAACTAAAGAAAGACATTTAAACAATGAAGGATTCATTATGTGAAAAAGCCAATCTGCAAACAAAGCGTCAGCTACAATTGTCTTATGTACCGAAAGCACAGTGTCAACTACAAATTCTTATATACCGAAAGCGTAGCGACAGGTACAAATGTTTTTTGTAACGAAAGTGAAACGGCAGTTACAGAAGTCTCTCATCTCTATAGGTTGTAGGTTTAAGTTACTTTTCAGCGGATGTCACAGAAACGGAAAGGAGTTAATAAAAGATGTTAGCCTAAAATCATCGACTAACTGACCTGCATCGGTAAAAACGCCACGTCATATGGCATTACCGAAATGACCGACATCATGTCGGCACTTATGCAAGCCTAAGCACAAAGCCGATTCTGGACACGCAATTTTGCCAAAGCATAATTGATATTTACCAGCGGAAAGCTGTTCTGAAACGAAAGTATAGTGACAGGAACACTTGACTAGTCTTACTTCATTTACATTCTCTTTGTGCAGAAGTTAAAAGATGCGTTATGATTAAAGTAAGTGAAGAAAAAAGTACTACAAGTTAAAGCACAAAGCCGATTCCAGACGCGATTATGAAGAGGCAAAATTAATATGCAGAAAATGAGTGAAGTGAATGTCTTACGAAAATAAAATTTTACAAATGAAAAAAATGCTCGGTAAAAAAACGACAACAACTATAAAAAAAGAGGATAAACCTGCTTATCAAAAACCTGTTGCTCCAAGCTATACCAAGCAGTGGGAAAAGGCGGGTTTAACAGTTGTAGAGAATGATTTCGGTATTGTTTTTAAACGACAAGTGCATTATCCTTTTAGTTTTCAGCATGGTCATTATAAGTTGCAGTCATATTTTGATGCATTAGTAAAATGGCAAGAGGCAAAGTTCGAACATCCATATGCGTTAGAAATGAATGAAAAGGTGTTGTTTTTTGATACAGAAACTACCGGCTTAAAGGGTGTAGGCACACAAATTTTTCTTCTAGGCTTTTTAGAAGTATCGGAAGAAGATGAAAGCTTTATTTTAACTCAATATACTCTAGCCGATCCTGCTCATGAGGCAGCGTTACTTTTTGAATCAAAGCTTTGGCAAAAAACAGCAACGGTTATTACCTACAATGGAAAAAGCTTTGATTGGCCGCAGCTTGAAACACGTTGGACACTCCACCAAAAAGAATTACCTAAACTGCGTACACAACGGCAAATCGATTTGTTGCATAGTTCAAAGCGTTTATGGAAAAATGATATGGAACGAATGAAATTAAAATCTGTTGAAGAAGAGAAGCTTGGCTTCTCTCGCATTGGAGATATACCTGGATATCTTGCACCAATTATTTATTTAGATGCAATCAAAAGTGGTGTTCCAGATGCACTTATGAAAGTCCTTCTTCATAATGAATGGGATTTACTTTCACTGATTACGCTTTATGTCCATTCTACAAATTTGCTATTTGAAGAGACAAGCGAAGAATCGGCAAAAACGTTTACGAATATTGGGAAATGGTATGCTGATTTAAAAGAGAGTTCACAGAGCGTAAAGGTTTTGGAAAAGGTAACGACCCAATTTGATGCACTTGAAGCAGGAAATGCACAATATTATTTAGCAATCCAGCATAAAAGAAATAAAAAGTTTAGTGAAGCGATCGATGCATTTGTGGCTGCTCTCCATTTCGTTGATCAGCGAAAAAAGTTGCATGTATTAGAACAGCTCGCTATGATATATGAGCATCAAATGAAAGATTATGACCAGGCCCTTTATTATACACAAGAGGGCATCGAATTAATTGAAAAGAATGAGCAATGGAGAGTAGAACAAAAGCAAAAATGGGGAATTTCTTGGGAAAAAAGGTTATTTAGGTTAGGAAATAAGAAATAATTTCCCAGGTAAGCGCAAGAAACGACAAGTTTAGCCTTACATTTGATGTTGTCAGACGATATAATGTGATGAAGTGTGCTATAATGAAACGTATGTAGTGTGAGGAAGGGCGATGTGAATGGATATTAAATTAACGTCAAAAATGATCCTTGAAAAGGAATTTAAGAAAAATTTTAAAGGCTACAATGTAGAAGAAGTCGATTCATTTCTTGATGAGATAATACAAGACTATGAAACGTTTGAAAAAGTGGTGGCCCAACTTCGTGAAGAAAATAAACAATTAAAAGAAGAAATTGATAATACGCCTAAGAGACAACCTGTCGCATCGGCAACTGGTACGACAAACTTTGATATTTTAAAACGTCTTTCGAATTTAGAGAAACACGTATTTGGTAGTAAGTTGTACGAATAATTTTTTATCAAATATATATTGTATTTATCATAAAACTCTAGTATAATCTTTTTATCATCATGAAATTCTGGTAATCGCTGCGGCGCTAGACGTCGTAGAGGAAAGTCCATGCTCGCACGGTTCTGAGATGACCGTAGTGTTCGTGCTTACTGAAAAAATAAGGTAAGGCAGCTGTAATGGCTGACGGCGGAAGGAAAACCTAAGTCTTAATGATATGGTTGAAACTTCCTGAAAGTGCCACAGTGACGTAGCTTGCTTGGAAACATGCAAGGTGGAACGAGGTAAACCCCACGAGTGAGAAACCCAAATTATGGTAGGGGCACTCTCTAGAAGGAATTGAACGGATAGAGGGACAGAGTTAGCTCTGTAGATAGATGATTACTACCCGGCCGTACGAGGCGATAGCTGTTTGAGTACTCGGGAACAAAACATGGCTTATGGAATTTTTTGATGCTTATTATGAAATGACAAGCGCTCTCCAATTTGGTGGAGAGCTTTTCTTTTGAATAAAGTAAGAAAAAGTTACTTGTTAATCATGTCTAGGCATGCGCGATATACGTTTGAGAATAAGGCTGTACACCGTTGGTCATGCCTCTGTCGCTACGATTCGAAACAAAAACATCTAATAAACGATTATCGCAACGATGTACATATTGTCTACATACGAGTAGACTGGCGCAAAAGCGCTTTTCTAAATAATGAGGGTAGTAAAGAGAGATAGGATGGAGCGGAAACATGAACGGAGTGAACGATAGTCTGGAGAAGCTAAATTCGATTTCCAAATATCCTACTGCCTTAATGACAAAGATCTTCGAAAATGTATCTGAGGGCATCATGATTACGGATAAAGATAAAAGAATAGAATTGGTCAATCCCGCATTTGAATTTGTAACTGGCTATAAGCGTAATGAAGTGATTGGAAAAACGCCAGCCGTTCTACAGTCAGGTGTTCATGAATTGCAATTTTATTTAGATATGTGGCAAACGATACGACAAGAAGGCAATTGGCAGGGGGAAATATGGAATCGCCGTAAAACCGGAGACGTATATCCAGAATGGTTAACAATTGTTGGTGTAGCCAACGATGAGGGAGAGATTACAAATTACTGTGGTATTTTCTCAGATTTGTCTGAAAGAAAAATAGTAGAAAATGAACTAGAAAAGCGTTTATTAACTGACTCATTAACGGAAGTATCAATTCGATTTGCTTATATTGAAAGAATGGATAATCTATTAGAATCAACTTCTACTATTTCTCATTCAGTACAGCATGCAGTCTATTTTTTAGATTTAGATCGATTTAAGCAAATTAATGATACGTTAGGTCATGCAGTCGGAGATACCATTCTAGTCGAAGTGGCAAAGCGCTTAAAAACATTGTTAAAAAATAAAGATATCATTGCTAGATATGGCGGTGATGAATTTGTTATTACGTTAACAAACGTGAAGAATGCTAAAGAAGCCGCAAATTTTGCTGAACAAATTATTGGGATTATTGAACAGCCTTTGGATATTAATGGTCAAGATATTTTTATTTCTACGAGTATTGGTATCAGTATGTATCCATTAGATGGTGAAGCAACAGAGCAATTGATTCATTGCGCTGACAAGGCAATGACTTATTCAAAAAAGAATGGTCTTAATGACTATGCGTTTTATTTTGATGAATTGAAGACTGACTCTCAGCGCGTTTTATTATTAGATTCAGAACTACGAAGAGCCATCGAAAATCGAGAATTTGAGCTGCATTTCCAACCTAAAATATCTATGGAAAATGAAGAGATTCAAGGGTTAGAGGCACTTGTTCGTTGGAATAGTGAAAGGCTAGGATTTGTCTCTCCGGCAGAATTTATTCCTTATGCTGAGGAAACAGGATTAATCATTCCTTTAAGTGAAGTGATAATAGAAAAAGCTTGTGAGGCAGTTATAAAGATGCGTCAATGTGGCTACAAAATTCCAGTTGCTATCAATATTTCAAGCATTCACTTTAAGCAGCAAAACTTTTTAGACTCTGTTCAAGCGATATTAGAGCGTTATAACACGCCTGCTAACAATTTTGAAATCGAAGTTACAGAACGTACTGTGATGAACAGTGCCAATGAAACGGTTAGCAAGCTTGTGCGACTGAAGAAAATGGGCTTTAAAATTTCTATTGACGATTTTGGGACAGGCTATTCGTCTCTTAGTTATTTAGTTCGCTTCCCCCTTGATTATTTAAAAATCGATCGTAGCTTTATTCAGCATATTGGCTCACTCGATGAAAAACAGGCAGTGGTGGATGCGATTATTCAAATGTCGCATCGCCTAAAAATGAAAGTTGTTGCTGAAGGTGTAGAACAAGCACAACAAGTGGATATACTACGTAAAATGAACTGTGATATTATTCAAGGCTTTTATTACAGCAAACCTTTGCCACTTCACGAACTTATTGAGTTTATGGAGTATTGGGAAATTGAACATCAAGGAAGGAATTAGTGTATGGCAAACTATAAATTAGTAGCAACTGCTGCAATGGGATTAGAGTCGATTGTAGCACAAGAGGTACAGGCATTAGGCTATGAAACAACAGTCGATAACGGCAAAGTGTATTTTGAAGGTGACGAAACGGCCATTGCACGAACAAACTTATGGCTACGTGTAGCTGACCGAGTAAAAATTGTTGTAGGACAATTTCCTGCAAAATCTTTTGAACAATTATTTGAAAGTGTAAAAGCTCTACCTTGGGAAAAATACTTACCGGTTGATGCAGCTTTCCCAGTATCGGGGAAGTCTGTTAAATCCAAATTATTTAGTGTACCTGATTGTCAGGCAATTACTAAAAAAGCAATAGTAGAGCGCATGAAACTGCATTATAAACGTTTAGGATTTTTAGATGAATCTGGTGCAACTTATAAAATTGAAGTTTCGATTTTAAAAGATGTGGCTACACTTACTATTGATACATCGGGTGCGGGCTTGCATAAACGCGGTTATCGTCAAGCACAGGGCGAAGCACCATTAAAAGAAACATTAGCAGCGGCACTCGTACAAATTTCAAAGTGGAATCCGAGTCGACCGTTCGTTGATCCATTCTGCGGTTCAGGTACAATTGCATTGGAAGCAGCAATGTTTGGACAAAATATTGCACCGGGCTATAATCGTGAATTTATTTCAGAGGATTGGCCATGGATGAAGGCAAAAATATGGGATGCAGCGCGAGATGAAGCGGATAGCTTAGCGAACTATGATCAACCATTAGAAATTATTGGGTCTGATATAGATCATCGCATGGTGAGTATTGCACAAGAAAATGCACTAGAAGCGGGCTTTGGTGATATGATTACGTTCAAGCAAATGCAAGCACGTGATTTTACTACACTGCTAACAGATGGTGTTATGATTGGTAATCCACCATACGGAGAGCGTATTGGTGACATCGAAGTCGTGGAGCAGGTAATTCGTGATTTAGGAAAAGTCATGAAAAACTATCCGACTTGGTCTGTATACATGTTGTCCTCAATGAAAAACTTTGAGGAATTGTACGGTCGTCAAACGACGAAGAAGCGTAAATTATTCAATGGCTTTATTGAAACGAATTATTACCAGTTCTGGGGACAAAAGTCTAAAAGAGATTAACAAACGATAACGGAAGATAAGATTTTTTCTTATCTTCCGTTTCGTCGCGTATAATAGGACCAGATAGTTAGAGGGGGAACGTCAATTGCGTAAATCTTTACCATTTGTATTAACGAAGGACCGCTCATTTTTTGAGTCATTAGGTGACTGGATGGGGGACGTCCTTTACGATGAATTACCTGAAAAGGGCTTTGAATGCCGTGATGAACAAATTTTTATGGCCTATCAAATTGAGCAGGCGCTAAAAGAGAAAAACGTGCTATTTGCAGAGGCTGGTGTAGGGACTGGGAAAACAATTGCCTATTTATTACCAGCAGTATCCTATGCACGCTATACTGGAAAACCAGCCCTGATCGCATGTGCTGATGAAACCTTAATCGATCAGCTAGTAAAAGAGGGCGGCGATATTTATAAGCTGCAGAAAACGTTAGGTCTTGAAATTGATGTTCGCTTAGCAAAATCACGAGACCAATATTTATGCTTAAAGCGTTTTGAGGAAGCTGAAAAAGTGGAATCCGACGAATGGATCGATGATATTGCGTTTTCTATACCCGATGGAGTATATGCACAGGGCTCGATGATTGCTATACAACCTTATGGTGACCGCAGTGATTATCCAACTGTCAGTGATGAAGATTGGCAAAAAGTAAACTACAACTCGATTATGCAGTGTTCAGTTTGTGACCAGCGTAATCGATGTGGTCAAACATTACATCGTGCACATTATCGTAAATCGGCGGATCTCATTATTTGTTCGCAAGATTTTTTAATGGAGCATTTAGCTACAAAGGATTCTCGTGAACGTGAAGGGCAATTAGCTTTATTACCTGAAGTGTCAATGATGGTGCTAGATGAAGGCCATTTATTAGAATATGCCGCACAAAAAGCAATGACGTATAAAGTTCAGGCGACAACTATTGTAATATTGTTAGAGCGTTTAATGGTAGATGGTGTGCGAGAACGTACTTTATATGCGATGGAAAAATTACAAGATGACCATGAGTTATTTTTTGACCAGCTACGAGATGATCTAGTAGCTTCTGAAGAAGAACGTAAGCGTATTAATAAATCGCCAAATCTGTTGAAATACGGTAAACAACTTATTGCTGATGTTGAAACATTACTTGAGGAATTTGTCTTTGAATCTGAAATGTATATGATTCCAGAGTATGAATTAAATATGGCGGAGGAGTATTTGGAACAATACGAGGCATCTTTACGTATTTTCATTGCACAGGGAGATGCAGTCGATTGGTTAGAGGAAACTGATGGAGAGGAAACGCTCGTAATTATGCCGCGTCTCATCACAGAAGTTTTAGCGGAAAAATTATTCTCTAAAAAACTTCCAATAATATTCTCTTCAGCAACTTTATCAGTCAACAAAGATTTTTCCTATATTGCTTATAGCTTAGGAATTCGTGATTATCAATCGTTTTCTGTTCCATCTCCATTCGATTATGAAGAAGTTATGATAATTTATTTACATGAGCTATCTCAAAAGGGGAAAACAGCTCGTGTTCAACAGCTATTACTTGACGGTGAAAAAACATTAATTTTGTTTAAATCAAAACAAGCAATGTTAGATTTCAAAGCAGAGTTACCTATTATGGAACGTATGTATGTAGCGTTTGAGGGGGACCGTGAACTATCAGGAATTGTTCGTGATTTCCAAGAAGGCACAATCAAAACATTATGCTCCTATCATTTGTGGGAAGGTCTAGATTTGCCGGAGGAGGCATTAACACGAGTTATTATTTATGATTTACCATTCCCTCCACATGATCCATTATTTGATGCGAAACGTACATTTGCAGAAAATCCATATGAAGAAGTGGAATTACCATTTATGCAACTTCGTTTACAACAAGGGATGGGACGTTTAATTCGTACTTCTAATGACCATGGTGATATTCATATTTTGTTGAATGAAGAAGAAGCAAAACAGCGTGAAACATTTGAAAATATATTAGCCGTTACACCAGAAATAAAGTAGAAAAAAGCGAGTTTGCATCTGTTGCAAGCTCGCTTTTTTTATATATTAAAATAATATTTTTATCGTGCGATAATAATGAGTTTGAAAAAAGTGTTGAATATTTCTCTTTTAAGCTATATAGTTCTTTGTAATGCAACAAAAATTATTAAAAAAATTTATTTTTTATATTGAAAATAATATTACAAAAGGTTTATAATGATGACAAGAATTTATAAGAATAATCAAAATTAACAGTTGGTTATTCCTTGATAGGGGGATTAAGCCTGTCGAACATTCAATCATTGTGTCGAAATTATACGAACTTATCTGTATCAGATATAGAAAAATTAATAGAAATAGAAGCCTCATTATCGTATTATGCTGAGTTGACAGATTGTTATATGTTCATAGATTGTTTGCTGGAAAACTTACCACATGCAATTGTTGTGGCAGAGGCTTTTCCAAAAACAGAAAGTGGCTTATACGAGAAAACTGTAATTGGTAAATTTGTATTTGAAAGCTTCGAGCCAGCAGTATTTGCTGCTTTTAAAAATAAAGAAAAATCGTCAATGACTAGAGCAATCACACAGGAAGGTATAACGGTTGAACAAAACGTTGTCCCTCTCTTTAATGACCAACAAAAGGTTATTGCAGTGTTAATCCAGGAAAAAAAGGTGGAAATGCAAACAACACCAAAAGACGATTTTCGACAAATGCCTTTTGCATTAATTGAGCATATTGTAGAGGCAAATTCTCAACCGATTCCAGTAGTTTCTGATTTGCTAGTAGAATCAATTATTCTCACAAATCATGAAAATAAAGTTATCTATAGCAATCCTGCGGGTCACCGATTTATATCGGAACTATCAGGGTTAGAACGTTTTGACAACGTTGCATTGAATAAGATTTTACCTTTTTTACAGGAAGTCTATGATAAAGGCGATGATGTCTTTTTCTTAGAAATTACGATTGATCGTAAATCCTTTATTGTGAAGAAAATTCCTATTCGTGATCAAAACGATAAAGTGACACTCCTCATTATTCAAGATCTTACAGAGCTTAAGCTGAAAGAAAATGAACTAATGATGAAAACATTTGCTATACGAGAAATTCACCACCGAGTGAAAAATAATTTACAGACAGTTACAAGTCTATTGCGCTTGCAAATGCGAAATGACTTGTCAGATTCTAGTGCAAGTGCTTTTCAAGAGGCATTAAATCGAATATATAGTATTTCATCTGTTTATGAACTTATTTTAGAAAATGAGGATAACGCTGAAGAGAAAGTAGACGTTATCGCGTTGTCTAAAAAGATTGGATATAAAATGGTTGGGACATCCAACACACCATCTATTCAGTTAACTTTTCATGACGATAATGTACAGTTATTTTGTCATTCTAAAAAAGCTGTTTCGCTCGCATTAATCATTTGTGAGCTACTGCAAAATGCACTGAAATATGCTTTTATTGGTCGTGAGGAAGGTACAATCGATATTCAATTTCAACAGGACGCTTCCACTATTTCACTTAATATTTCTGACAACGGCGTTGGAATGCAAGAGGTGAAGGCATCATTTGGAATGGAGATTATTACAAGACTTGTTGAATATGATTTAGCTGGCACATTTTCAATTATTCCTAGTGAACAAGGTACACATACTCAAATTCAGTTCCCTGTAAGTGAGGAGGTATTTATCCTAAATGACTAGGAAAGTTATGATTGTCGATGATGAGTCACTTATTGCGATGGATTTGAAGTTTATGCTAGAGGATAATGGCTACGAAGTGGTAGCACAAGCGAATAATGGAGAATCAGCAATTGAGTTGGCTTTTACACATAAGCCACAGTTAATCTTAATGGACATTAAAATGCCAAAGCTAGACGGTTTAAAGGCGAGTAAAATTATTGAACAACAGCTCGGTATACCGGTGCTATTTATATCAGCTTATAGTGAAAAAGAATTGTTACTGTACATGAAGCAGGACAATATTTTAGGCTATGTTATGAAACCGTTTTCTGAGAGAAATGTCCTTCCGGCATTGGAAGTAGCGTTTCACCAGATTGATAAGTATAACCGTCTAAATGGGGAATTGCTGCATAAACAAACAGAATTAGAAAAGCGAAAAATAATCGAACGAGCAAAAGGTTTGCTAATGCAGTCAGAGAACCTTAGTGAGGACGAGGCTTATAAAAAAATTCGCAGTGAGAGTATGCAGACTCAACAGGAAATGGCGCTTATTGCAAGGCGCATTATCAATACATTACAAGTAAATAGTTAAAGCAAAGACGCTTTAAAGAGATTTCCTCTTTAATGCGTCTTTTTTTTTTCACTCAGCTCCCACCTCTAAAGGTGGTGAGACGAATGTTGTTTGTGGTTCCTTTACAGTGGGTGTCCAACACCTGCTGGTTAAATATAAAGCCTTTGATGGATGTCATGGATTTTAAAAGGAATGAATTGTGCATACACAATTCAAAATCTAGATGCATTGTTTACCTATGCGCAAGCGAAGCGACAACAAAATCCAGCCAAAGCGAAATAAATATATAGATAAAAATAAAGGGGTGATGAGTAGGATGGCAATGATAGGAACGGTTATCGTTTATATTATTATGACCTGTGCAGTTTTAGGAGCAATCGGAGCAATTCGAGATGCTGAATATGGAATCGGTAAAGAGTTTATGAATGGTATTCATACGGTTGGACATATTTTTGTACCTGCTGCAGGAATCATGGCTGCTATACCTTACTTAACGTGGTTTATAAGTCATTTTATTAGTCCGATTTTTGAATTGATTGGTGCTGATCCAGCAATTGCAGCAACGACAATTTTAGCATCGGATATGGGAGGATATCAATTAGCAAATGCGTTAAAAGAGTCTTATGAAGGATGGGTCATGGCTCTAGTTGTCGGATTTATGTCAGGCGCAACAATCGTATTCTCTATTCCGATGGGTCTTGCCATGTTAGATAAGCGAGATCATAAATATATGGCGTTAGGAATTATGGCGGGTGTATTAACAATTCCAATTGGAGCATTTATTTCTTCCATCATGATTGTGACGTTTAATACCGATGTTCGTGAAGTCATTAGTACAACAGCGGAACCAACATATGTATTTGCGATTTCTGTTTTACAAATATTAATTAATTTATTGCCTTTGTTTATTTTCGTAGTGTTAATTGCGTTAGGTCTTAAGCTAATTCCAAATGGCATGATTAAAGGTTTCATGATTTTTGGACGCGTAATGGATGCTGCTATCAAACTTGTGCTAGTGTTCTCGATTGTAGAAATTTTCACAGGTATTTTTACAAAGATCTTTGGTGCATGGGGCTTTGATCCAATCATGGCAGATAAAGTCGATCAATTCCGGGCATTAGAAACGGCTGGGTATATCGGTATTATGCTAGCGGGTGCATTCCCAATGGTGTACTTAATAAGAAAATATGCATCGAAACCTCTAGAAGCGTTAGGTGGAAAATTAGGCTTATCATCAGTAGGAAGCGCAGGTCTTTTAGCGACAATTGCTAATATTTTAGCCATGTTTACACTAATTCGACATATGCCACCTAAAGATAAGGTTATTAACATTGCCTTTGGTGTTTGTTCAGCATTCCTTCTAGGAGATCATTTATCGTTTACGGCTAACTTCCAACCGACAATTATTTTACCTGTTATTACTGGTAAGTTTTTAGCCGGTGTGATCGCTATTATTTTAGCCTATAAACTATCTGTTCCAACAGCTCTAAGGTTAGAACAAGAGGATCGCAAGGCAGGAATTATTAAAGAAGGTGAATATCAAGATTAGAATCTTGATTAAATAAAAAACTTGAAAGAGGTGATGACGTGTGAGTGAAGAAAAGAAACGGTTTATTCAGGAGTTTGTGCCAGGTAAGCAACTAACATTGAGTCATCTAATAGCAAATCCTGATCCTGATATGTTTCAAAAGCTGGGCATTCAAGAAGCAGGTGCACTGGGCATCATGACATGTACACCGAGTGAGACAGTTATTATCGCAGGGGATTTAGCAACAAAGGCGGCCAATGTAAGACTAGGATTTTTAGATCGCTTTACTGGCAGTCTCGTTATTGTTGGTAGTGTCTCCGAGGTTGAAATGGCGATGTTAGAGATTAATCGTTTTCTATCAGAGATGCTAGGCTATACGCCATCAAAAATAACTAAATCATAGGATGTGCCGTATGAAGAATCGAGTAATGATTATAGGTGGTGTGCAAGCAGGTAAGTCGACACTGATGAATGCGTTATTGGGGAAAGATGGACAAGCCAATAAAACACAGGCGCTCGTTTATGATGATTGGATTGTTGATACACCAGGAGAATATATAGAAAATCCGATGTATTACAGAAACATTATGGCAACATCGCTTGAAGTGACACATGTGATTTATTTGCAGGATGCCACCTCATCAAAGAGTGTTTTTCCTCCGCAATTTAGCTTAGGAATTCCAAAAATACAAATTGGTGTCATTACAAAAATTGATGCACCCCTTGCAGATGTAGAAAGAGCAATAACGCTATTACAAAATGTCATGACGCATGGCCCTATTGTAAAAACCTCTTCGTGGCAAAAGCTTGGTATTGAGTTTATTGCGCCACTTATTCAGCTCAATTCTGACGAAGAAATTCGTCAGTTTGTGAAGGATCGTGATAGTCCTTATCTCATGTATTGCCCGTAGTGGCGAGAGGGGGAGAGTAAGTTGAAGACAGAAAAAATTTATAGTGCAGGCATTGATATTGGTACAAGTACAACAAAGATGGTTGTCAGTAGTTTTCTGTTGAAAAACGTTGCAGGTATAACGCATGTGCCACGCATAGAAATTATTGAAAAAACGGTTTTGCATCAAAGTCCTATTATTAGAACACCGTTTATCAATAAAGAAATTATCGATATGGAAAAAATCGAGCAATTTATTTTTCAGCAATATCAATTGGCCCAAATTGCACCAGCAGATATTTCAACAGGTGCCATTATCATTACGGGCGAGTCTGCCACAAAGGAAAATGCCAGCGAAGTTGTTCATACGATATCAGATTCAGCTGGTCACTTTTTAGTTGCTACTGCTGGACCCGATTTAGAAGGTATCATTGCAGCAAAAGGCGCAGGAACCTTACAACAATCTAAAAATACTGCCAAAGTTATCGCGAACATCGATATCGGTGGTGGGACAGCAAATATTGCGGTAATGCAGTTTGGTGAAGTAATTGGTACATGTACATTGCATGTCGGTGGAAGACTTATAGAATTTCAGAATGGCATTGTTCAATCGATTTCACCCCCCATTATGAAACTAATGGAGAAATGGTCAAACCCATTAAAGGTTGGTGATTCAGCAGAAGATGTACGTGTCACACAGCTAATTCAAGAATTGGTGGATATAGTAGCAAAGACGCTAAGTGGACAATTAACAGACGAACAGCATCCATTATTGTTAGGACATTTACCAACTTGGGATAAACCGGTTGAAGCAATCGTTTTTTCCGGTGGAGTAGCCGCATGCATTTATGAAAAAGAGTGTATAAATCGTCAGTATGATGATATCGGCGAAAAATTAGCAAAAAGTCTTTTACAGCATGAACAGCTACAATCCTTTTTATGGCTAAAACCAGAGGAAACAGCTAGGGCAACAGTTACTGGTGCGGGTACGCAAACAACTGAGATTAGCGGTGCAACGATTCAAGTAGATGCGGAAGTATTACCTTTAAAAAATGTACCTGTTTTCGATTGCCATATGGATCTGAACAGTAAAGCATTCGACTATGCGGTGAAAACAGCTATTGATCGAGCTGATACTCTATTTTCTATACAGGAGAATCGTTCTCCGTTTGCACTTTATTTTAGTCAGTTGCCCTATTTAAGCTTCCAGGATGTCCGTGGATTATGTGAGGCTATTTTGAAGCATTTAGCGACGAGAAGCTCCAAGGAAATACCAATTATCATAGTCATTCAATCAGATTATGCAAAAGTTATTGGGCAAACGATACAAGCAATCAATCAAACAGTTCCCATCATTTGCATCGATCAAATCAAAGTAGAAACAGGTGATTATATTGACATTGGGGAAGTACTACCGTCTGGTGTTGTCCCGGTCGTTGTAAAAACACTTGCTTTCCACTCAAAGTAAGGAGGATGAATGTGAATCTATCGGTGATATTTGGTGGAGAAAAATATAATTTTAATTCATTAAAGGATGTATTGGCTAAGGCCAACGAAGAAAAATCAGGAGATCAGCTAGCTGGAATTGCGGCTGAATCTGTACAGCAACGAATAGCGGCAAAGGCCGTACTAAGTGAGCTGTTAGTGAAGGACATAAGAGAAAATCCATTAGTTCCCCCTGAAAATGATGAAGTGTCACGCATTATTGAAGGTGATATCAATGAGCAAATTTATGGAGAAATTAAAAACTGGAGTATCGAGCAACTAAGAGAATACATTTTATCCAATGAAACAGGCGATCGAGAATTAAAACGATTAAGCAAGGGCATGAATTCAGAAGTTATTGCGGCGGTTACAAAGCTGATGTCCAACTTAGATCTTGTCCATGCTGCCAATAAAGTGGAAATACTGTCAACTTGTAATATTACAATCGGACAAAAGGGCACACTTTCCTCAAGATTACAGCCGAATCATCCAACAGACAATATTGACGGTATTATTGCTTCATTAAAAGAGGGATTGTCTTATGGTATTGGCGATGCGGTCATCGGGATTAACCCAGTAGATGACTCAGTTGAAAGTGTGAAAAAAGTATTGCAAGCCACAAAGGAGTTTATCAATGATTGGTCGATTCCTACACAAAACTGTGTGTTAGCACATATTACAACACAAATGAAAGCAATTAAACAAGGTGCACCAGCCGATATGATTTTCCAAAGTATTGCTGGAACGGAAATTGCTAATCGCTCGTTTGGGATTTCTGCTGATCTAATAAGAGAAGCTGAGGAGCTTGTGAAAAAGCAAGGAACAGGAACTGGCCCGAACTTATTTTATTTTGAAACTGGACAAGGCTCGGAGCTATCTGCTGAGGCACATATGGGTATTGACCAAGTAACACTTGAATCGCGCAATTACGGATTTGCAAGACATTTTAATCCGTATATTGTGAACACGGTTGTTGGTTTTATTGGTCCTGAGTATTTATACAATAACAAACAGGTTATACGTGCAGGACTAGAAGATCACTTTATGGGCAAAATGCACGGCATCCCTATGGGCGTTGATATTTGTTACACAAACCATATTAAAGCAGACCAAAATGATGTTGAAGATTTAAGTGTTTTACTAACAGCAGCTGGTGTCAACTTTATTATCGCTGCAGCTATGGGCGACGATGTTATGTTGAACTATCAGTCAATGAGCTTCCATGATGTCGCGACATTACTTCAAACGTTTGGTAAAAAACCAGCTCCTGAATTTCTAGCGTGGTTAGAAAAAATGGGCATTTATGAAAATGGTCGTCTTTCAGCTAGAGCTGGTGATTTATCTATATTTGAAAGGTAGGTGAGTCCAATGAATGACCAACTAGTATCCATGATTACACAGCTCGTTATGGAAAAGATGGGGAACAATACATCGGTGAATTCTCCAAAAGAAACAGCTGTGTCAGAAGAAAAACCAAATGAACCAATGATTAAGTTTTATGATACGGTTGCGGATCGTACTGATGAAGTGACAACTTCAATTGAACAATCAAATGAACCAATGATTAAGCTTTATCAAAATGATTCAATTCATCAGCAACAATCGTATCACAGTACAAATCATGATGAACCTTCATACAATGCAGCACCTGTCAAAGCCTTTGAATTTGAAGTGGGTGACGTGTCTGAAAGTATACAGGCAGCTAGAAAGCATACACCTGCAAGAATAGGTGTTGGCAGAGCTGGGACAAGACCAAAAACAAAAACTTGGTTAAAATTCCGACTCGATCATGCAGCGGCAGTAGATGCAGTATATGGAGAAGTGACAGAAGGGCTACTACAAAAGCTTGATGTCTTTCAAGTAACAACAAGAGTGACAGATAAGGAAGAATATATTACTAGACCGGATTTAGGTCGTCGTTTATCAGATGAAGCGAAGACAATTATTCAATCAAAGTGTAAAAAAAATCCAAAGGTACAAATCATTATTTCTAACGGATTAAGTGCAAGCGCGATTGAAGAAAATGTGCAAGATGTTTATTTAGCGTTACAGCAAAGTCTTAGTAATTTAAATATTGAAATAGGCACTACTTTCTATATTGATAAAGGGCGTGTTGCTCTTATGGATGAAATTGGTGAGCTTTTACAAGCAGAGGTGATCGTTTATTTAATAGGTGAGCGTCCTGGACTTGTATCAGCTGAGTCCATGAGTGCCTATATATGCTATCAACCTAGAATTGGCACAGTAGAAGCTGATCGAATGGTCGTTTCGAACATTCATAAAGGTGGTATCCCGCCATTAGAGGCAGGTGCTTATTTAGGAACAGTCGTTCAAAAAATATTGCATTACAAGGCAAGTGGAGTAGGTCTTGTGGCAAAAGAAGGTTAGGGGGCCAAACAATGAATCCTCAAAAAATTATGGCAGAAATTTTGGCAATGCAAATCATTCCAAGAGTGAATAATGAATTAGCAGAGCAATTAGATTTAAAGCCATATCACAATAGCATTGGACTCGTAACTCTAACAATAGATGATGTTGGATATGTAGCGTTGGACGAGGCTACGAAAAAAGCAGATGTTGATGTTGTTTATGCAAAAAGCTTTTATGCAGGAGCGGCACACGCATCTGGGCCATTATCTGGTGAGGTCATTGGCATCATTGCTGGCAGCTCGCCTGATGAAATACGCAGTGGTTTCGATGCGATTCAGCAGAAGATTCAGTTTGATACTTATTTTGAAGCCATTCTTCAAAATGAAAACCACGCTCTTTTTGCACATACTGTAGCAAGCTGTGGTACGTATCTGGCTGAGCTAGCAAACGTAAAGGTTGGAACAGCCCTTGCATATTTAATTGCACCGCCACTTGAGGCTGTCGTTGGTTTAGATGCTGCATTAAAAGCGGCGGATGTAGAGTTAAAGGTTTTCTTTGGTCCACCATCTGAAACCAATTTCGGTGGCGGTTTAGTAAGTGGTAGCCAATCTTCTTGCCAAGCTGCTGCAAATGCTTTTAGAGAAGCTATTGAGAATTTAGCGAGAAACCCAGTTGTTTAGAAAGGAGGGGCTTTATGGCCACAGTAGATAAAGATTTATTAGCAATTCAAGAAATGAGAGACGCCGTGAGAAGTGCCAATATGGCACAGGCTGCTTACATGCAGTATTCACAGCAGCAAGTCGATAACATCGTCAAGGCTGTTGCAGATGCCGCATTTAAAGAGGCAGAACGTTTGGCAAATATGGCCGTTCAGGAAACAGGGATGGGCATACCTAATCATAAAAAAATGAAAAATGAGGTAGCCTCTAGAGATGTCTATGAGGATATTAAAGATTTGAAGACTGTTGGTGTCGTTGGTTTCGATCGAATGAAGAAAGTTACAGAAATTGCTAGTCCGTTTGGAGTAGTCGCGGGCATTGTTCCTACGACAAATCCTACATCAACAGCAATCTTTAAAACACTTATCTCATTGAAAACTAGAAATGGTCTCGTACTAAGCCCGCACCCATATGCGGTTAATTGTACAAAGGAAGCTTTAGAGATTTGTAGAGTAGCTGCAGAAAAAGCAGGAGCACCAGAAGGATTGCTACACTGTTTAACAATGTCTTCTATGGAAGCTACGCAGCAATTAATGAAGCACCCAGATATTCACTTAATTTTAGCGACTGGTGGTGGTGCACTAGTAAAAGCAGCCTATAGTTCAGGCAAACCTGCTTATGGTGTAGGACCAGGAAATGTTCCAGCTTACATTGAAAAATCGGCGAATATATCCAAATCTGTTCGCCAGCTTGTACAAAGTAAGTCTTTTGATAACGGTACAATTTGTGCTACAGAGCAATCGATTATTGTAGATAAAGTCATTGCCGAACAAGTTTTAACAGAGTTAAAGAAAAACAATGCTTATATTTTGAGTGATGAAGAGAAGGTAAAAATGGAGAAGCTAATTTCTCCTGTCCCAGGGAAAGTAAATCCTCAAATTGTAGGTAAATCAGCAGCTTGCTTAGCAGATTCTATCGGTATTACCGTGCCGGAAGATACAAAAGTACTTGTTGGTATGGAAACGATGATCGGCAAGAACATTCCATTTTCACTAGAAAAACTGTCACCGATATTTGCATTATACACAGTCGAGGACAGCACAGAGGCAAAACAGGTGATGATTGATTTACTAAACATTGGTGGACGCGGCCATTCATGCTCGCTTCATACAGAAAATACAGCTTTAGCTGAGCAGTTTTCAGTCGATTTACCAGTGTCCAGAATTGTTGTCAATACATTATCTTCTATTGGCGCTGTTGGTGGAACTACTGGATTGGCACCATCCTTTACATTAGGGTGTGGTACGTTTGGTGGCAATATTACGTCCGATAACATTACAGCGAGACACTTATTGAATATTAAACGTATGGCTTATGGCATTAAAGATGTAGAAGTGCCAAAACCAGAATTTTTAGTACAACCAGTAGTAGAGAATATTAAGGCACAAGATCCAACTTTGGATACAGCCGTGGTTCAACAAATTGTTGATCAAGTATTAAAACAAATAACATTACAAAATAAATAATTTGGAGGAATGACAAATGAGTACAGCATTAGGAATGGTAGAAACAAAAGGATTAGTAGGAGCAATTGAAGCAGCGGATGCAATGGTGAAGGCAGCTAGCGTTAATTTAGTAGGGAAAGTACATGTTGGTGGCGGTATTGTCACTGTATTAGTTCGTGGTGATGTAGGAGCGGTAAAAGCAGCTACTGATGCAGGTGCAGCAGCGGCACAACGTGTAGGAGAACTTCTATCTGTTCATGTAATCCCACGCCCACACCATGAATTAGAATTAATTTTACCAAAAGCAGAAGCTTAATTTTATATCAGTCTGAATAAAGGCGACGGATAGAACATTATAAACGGAAGGGCAGGATGTTAGACATTGCGCATCATCCTGCTTCATTCCCTATAACAATATAGCTAAAAAGATATAGAGGTGGCTAATTTGAATACAGCGACAAAAACATTTCCTGTGGCCATTTCAGCTCGTCATATACATGTCAGTGAAGAGGATTTACAGGCACTTTTTGGTCCAAATGCGACGCTAACAAAAGATTTTGAGCTTTCGCAGCCAGGACAGTTTGCAGCCAAAGAGCGTGTCTCTATTGAGGGACCAAAAGGTGTTCTTCACAATGTACGTGTATTAGGTCCAGTAAGAGCGGCAACACAGGTGGAAATTAGTCGAACAGATGCAATGAAATTAGGATTAACCCCTCCTTTGAGACAATCGGGTGATATCGAAAGTTCAGCTGGCATCAAATTAATCAATCAAGAACAAGAAATAAACATCAAGCAGGGAGTTATTATTGCACAGGCACATATTCATATGACGGAAGAAGATGCGATAGCATTGGATGTACAAAATAATGAATTAGTATCTGTTGAAGTTGATAGTGAGCGACCTGTGACATTTCGTGGGGTTGTAGTTCGTGTATCAAACGATTTTAGTCTAGAGATGCATATTGATACAGATGAAGCGAATGCGGGCTTTATTGAACAGCAAGCACAAGGAAGAATTATCAGATCATTGACATAAGGAGGAGGTTAGATGCAGGAAAATTTAGTCCAAAAAATTGTTGAAGAAGTATTACAGCAAGTTTTAAAAAATCAGCCTTCCTCTCAGCATGACGGAAAAATCCCTGTTGGTGTATCAGCGCGACATGTACATCTTGCTCAAACGGAAGTGGAGCAGCTTTTTGGTGAAAACTATCAATTAACACCTAAGTTTGAGCTTTCACAACCAGGACAGTTTGCTGCTGAGGAAACAGTTGTTATTGCTGGTCCGAAGGGATCCATTGAACGAGTACGTATTTTAGGCCCAGCTCGTTCATTATCTCAAGTAGAAATTAGCTGGACAGACGCGATGAAATTAGGGGTTAAGCCACCTTTAAGGGTATCGGGAGATATTAAAGGCTCTAGCCCCGTTACACTTATTGGTCCAAAGGGCAGTGTCGTGCTAAATGAGGGACTCATTATTGCACAAGCACATATTCATATGTCACCGACAGACAGTGCTCAGTTCCAAGTAGTGGACGGACAATCGGTACAAATTAAAATAAAAGGTATAAGACCGATTATTTTATCAAATGTAATGATTCGCGTTTCAGAGCGTTATCGATTGGAGATGCATATCGATACAGATGAGGCAAATGCCGGTTTAATCCAGCAAGGTGCATTTGCGGAAATTGTCAATGTTCAAGCTAAGGAACAAATGAATGTCAAAGAACTTTCGCCAGTCGTAAGTCAGGTTGAAAAACCATCAAGCTATCAATTTGATAAGAAACTACTTTCGCAAGTAGAAGTACTTGAAATAGAAGCACAGGAAATTGTTGTTCCTAAAAAAACAATTGTGACTGCGTTGGCTTATGACAAAATACGTGAGTTGAATAAGACGTTAACATTTCGCTCTGAGTAATCATAGTCCATACGGGATAAAGAGGTGAAGTTCATGCAGATGGGAAGAGTGATAGGTAGTGTATGGGCAACACGTAAAGAAGAAGGGTTGAATGGCTTAAAATTATTAATTATTCAACCAATCGATTCCAATCAACAGCCGATTCGTTCAGAGATTGTAGCAGCGGATCGTATCGGAGCAGGAATCGGCGATGATGTGCTTATTACAAGTGGTGGATCATCACGATATATTATGAAAGAAAATCCATTGCCTATCGATGCAGTTGTTATAGGTATTATTGATTCTACGGAAGTTATGCGAGGTGAAGATAATGAGTAGCGCTATTGGAATGATTGAGACAAAAGGATTAGTAGGCTCTTACGAAGCTGCTGATGCGATGATAAAGTCATCAGATGTAACCATCGTCAAGCAAGAGTTCGTTGATGGTGGGATTGTGACAGTCGTCGTGAAAGGTGATGTTGGTTCTGTCCAAGCAGCAGTAGAAGCTGGAAAAGCCGCTGCAATGCGCGTTGGAGAACTATTAGGCGCTCACGTAATTCCGCGGCCAGATGAAGATGTTTTTCAAATGATTAAAGGACCAGAAGTACCAAAGAAAAAGCCAGCATCAACTCCAACATCAACGCGTGCTAAAAAAACGACGGAAACAGCAGCTACTGAAAATCGAGGTGAGGCTTAATGACATTTCGAAAAAGTAAAATCGCTGTTATTGGAGCTGGTCATACAGGCGCGACATTAAGCTTATTTTTAGCCCAAAAGGAGCTAGGAGATGTTGTCCTGTTAGATATTCCAGAATCGGAGAATCCGACAAAAGGAAAGGCGCTAGATTTATTACAAACAGGACCAATCGAAAAGTTTAATGTTTCTATTAAAGGAACGAGCAATTATGAGGATATAGCTGGAGCAAATATTGTCATTATTACAGCCGGTATTCCTCGTAAACCAGGCATGAGTCGAGATGATTTAGTGACGACGAATGCAAAAATTATTCAACAAGTATCTAGACAAATAAAACATTATGCTCCAAACAGCATAGTCCTTATATTAAGCAATCCGGTCGATGCCATGACCTATGTTTGCTATAAGGAAACAGGCTTTCCGAAAAATCGTATCATCGGTCAATCAGGTGTATTAGATACAGCGCGTTTTAATACATTTGTAGCACAAGAACTGCAAATTGCACCAGAGGATGTATCAGGATTCGTCTTAGGTGGACATGGCGACGAAATGGTCCCTTTAATTCGATATTCCTATGCTGGAGGGATCCCATTAGAAAAACTGATTCCTCAAGACAGACTGCAGCAAATCGTAGAACGTACACGTAAAGGTGGCGGAGAAATTGTTGGTTTGTTAGGCAATGGTAGTGCTTATTATGCGCCAGCTGCTGCCTGTGCACAGATGGTTGAAATCATCATGAAAGATCAACGTAAAATAATTCCTTCTATCGCCCTATTAGAAGGAGAGTACGGTTACCACGAAATATTTTTAGGGGTACCGACAATATTAGGTGGCAATGGCATTGAATCAGTCATTGAATTGCACCTGACAAATGAAGAAAAAGCAGCGCTCCATCAATCGGCAGAAGCCGTTAAACAAGTATTAACAATTTGTCAAAACATAGGGTAATCAGACTCTATACAACAATAAGATATGTAGGATCCCCAACTATATATTTGTTGTTATAACATTTAGCTCTTAAAAATGTTTGATTGGAAACCGAACATTACATGTGAAAGCTAGTTAAAATTCTCCCCGAATTTATATAGAATAAGAAGCTCTCTTTGATCGTGAAAACGATGAAGAGAGCTTCTTTCGTTTACTAATTAAAAATGTGATAGCTCCTATTAAAGATTTTATGATTGGGAGAGAAGGAAGTATCTATTTAGAAAGATAATTTTCCTTCCTTTTGTGTAAATAAGGGAATAATGATAGTAACCCTAGGATAGCTAAAGAAACACCAATCCACAGTGGTGATATATAGCCATATCCATTACTAATACCTAGGCCGCCAAGTGATGAACCAATAACAATACCAAGCGTAATAAAAGAACTATGAATGGTATTTATCATCGTGCCATTATTAGCAGTTTTCATCACCCTCGCCACCATAGCTGGATTCATTGCAACACCAGTGAAGCCGATAAAAAGAGTAGTAATAACTGCAATATATTTATTTTCAGCTCCTAAGGCAAATAAAGATAATGCTACGATTAAAATAATCAATCCACTCAAAAGTGTTTCCATTGTATACTTATCAGCAAATTTGCCAATCACTATATTCCCGATGACTGTTGCACTACCATAGAGAGCAAGTAAATATGGGATACTTGCGCTTGAAAAGCCTGTGATATTTGTAAAAATAGGCGTGAAATAACTAAATGCTGCAAATGTACCACCTATAATAAACATACTTGTTATGTACGCTGTCCAAAGATGAATATTTTTAAAGTGCATGAGCTCATCTTTCCAGTTTAATCGTGCTTTGTTTGGCAATGATGGAAGTAACAATTGAATCATTATCCCGGAAACTAGTACAAGAATAGAAACAAACCAAAAACTCGTACGCCAACCAAAATTTTGCGAGATAACTGTTGTTATAGGTAAGCCTAGGACTGTTGCAATCATTAAACCTGCAAGAACAATAGATGCAGCTTTTCCCCTTGAATTAGGGGGAACCAATGTTGCTGAAAAGGATATGGCAATACCAAATGCTGAAGATGAAGCAATGCCGGTAATAATGCGTGAAACCATCATAATATCATAGTTCCAAGCGATAGCTCCTAGCGACTGGCCGATTAAAAATACAAACATTAAAAATAATAATGCTTGCTTACTACGTAATCGTAGAAGAGTTGCAGTTAAAATAGGTCCACCTACTACCATTGAACCTGCATAAGCTGTAATTAAATACCCGATTGAAGATACAGAAACTTGAAATGCAAGAGCAAGTTCGTTCATCATACCTGCAACCAAAAATTCAGATGTAGTCATACAAAAAATCGCTAAAGCTAATAAATAAATAATAGATGGCATAAAAACACTCCTAAATTTAATATTGTAACGATTGGTACAAAAGTGATCCTAAAAAAGAGCGCACTAAGCGCCAAATATAGATTCCAATGTTCCTTTCATAATCTGCTCAGACAACATCCGATTTTGCATCGAAACATTAAGAACACGAAACCCGTAATAACTGCTTAAAAATAGACTAGCCAATTCCTCAGCTGTTTGCTTTTTTGAAATTTCGCCAGTTTGCAATCCTTCCTCCATTACTTTTTCAATAGCTAGTTTAAGAAGCTCGACATGTCGTGAGAAAATTTCTTGAACCATTACGTCAATATTAGCTCTTTCCACACTCGCATTAATTAATAAACAACCCTTTTGATCAATATTCTCAAAATCTTCCTTCAATGCCCATTCGAAAAAATTACATAACCGCTCTTTCAATGCAATTGGAGCATTTAATAATTCCTGCTGTTCCTTAATTCCAAACTCATGATAGCGTTCTAATACTTGTTTATATAGTTCATGTTTGCTACCAAAAGTATTGTATAAGCTCCCTTTCCCGAGTCCAGTATCATTGCATAAGTCCTGTGTAGAACACCCCTCATACCCTCTTATCCAAAAAGTTTTCATAGCGACATCTACAATTGAGGAATACTCAAACTCTCGGGGTCTGCCTCGTTTAGTCAATTTTATCCACCTCTCATTAACTAATAGCATATCTTTTTTGTACTAAACGGTCAATATTTTTTTCAGTCAAGGAAGTTAAAGATAAAGGTAGAAAAGCATAAATCTTGATTGACTTTGTCCTTAGGGGAAGGTGTATAAATGAATTGTAGCAAGTAACAAATCTATAAGTGAGGTGGTTTTGTGCTATCAATTGGAGAATTCTCGAAGGTATGTGGTGTCTCGACAAAAACACTTCGATATTACGATGAAATTGGATTAATAAACCCAGATGAGATTAATGCTGAAAGCGGTTATAGGTATTATTCTATCGAACAACTAAAAAGGATGCTCTATATCAACCGTTTAAAATCCTACCATTTTTCTCTTGAAGAAATTAAAATGATGCTGGCATTAGAAGAGGATCAATCCGAAGAAATGCTTTGTTCGGCGCTTAACCATAAGAGAAATGCGATTCAAGAAAAACTAAAGGCTTTTGAATATCTTGTAAAACAACTAAGTCATGATATTGCAAACTTAGAAAAGGGGATACCGATTATGTCGTACCTTGACGATATCGAAGTACAGCTGGTTGAAACAGAGCCAATGAATATCCTTCATAAGCGACTGATATTGAGCAGTGATGACTATGCATCGGGATACGGTAATTATTTTAGCAAGCTATATGAAAAGATTGCGACGGAGCAGCTCACTTTACTAGGAAAGCCGATGACGATTTACCACAGCCCTGAATTTAATCCTGCTGGTAATGATACCGAGTTTGCTATTCCAATAGCTGAGTATGTCAAAGGAACGAGAGATTTGCCTGGTAGCCTCTGTGCTAAATCTGTTTTAAAGGGGGCTTATCCAGAATTAACATCTGTCTATGCTAATTTGATGAAGTGGATAGAAAACGAGGGTTATGAATTGATATTACCGCCATATGAAATATATGTAACAGATCCAAATCAAGCTAACTCTCCCGAGGATTATATTACTGAGGTTTATTTTCCTGTAAAGAAAAAATAACAAACTAACAATAGGAGGTTCTTATGCAAACAACAATAAATTGGCACACGGTAAAGCCTGAAAGCATATATATGAACAATGAAAAGCTTTCTCAGCTTGAGCACACGGTAAAAAGTGATTATAACAATATAAATGGCATTGTTATAATTAGAAATGGTCATTTAGCATATGAAAAATATTTTAATGGGAAAAGTCCTGATGATTGTCACCATGTAGCATCTGTAACTAAAAGTGTACTATCTGCACTTATAGGCATCGCTATTGATAAAGGGTATATTAAAAGCGTTGAAGAAAAGGTGTTAGATTTTTTCCCTAAATATATTTCTAATGCTGATAAGCAGAAACAACAGATTACTATACGACATCTTCTCACGATGACAGTACCATATCCATATGAGGATTGGCATGAGCCACTAGATATTCTATGTCAACAGCAGGATTGGATAAAATATACACTTGATATAATGGGTGAAAAGGGGGATTTAGGCGAATTTAAATATTCTACAGCTGGAGCACATTTATTGTCAGCTATTCTTACTGAAAGTACAGGTAAGAGTGCACGAGCGTTCGCTAATGAACATTTGTTTACACCGCTTGGCATGAAAGAAATTCCTGACTATCAAATGAACGCATATGGGTTTGATGATTTATTCGGAAAAAACGTTAAGGGGTGGGTACATGATCCATACGGTCATTCGACAGGTGGATGGGGGCTAACATTAACTACCCGTGATATGGCACGATTTGGCTACCTTTATTTAAACAATGGCATTTGGGATAATAAAAGGATTCTCTCAGAGGCATGGATTCGTAAATCAACAGAGATGAACCATAACAATTACGGTTATTTATGGTGGCTAAAGCAAGAAGATGGGCTTTCTACCTTTTCAGCAATAGGGGATGGGGGCAATATGATTTGTTGTATACCAAAAATGAATATGATTGTAGCAATTAGTTCAGAATTCATTATGAATCCACGAGATAGATGGCCATTAATTAAAGAGTATATAATCCCAGCGGTATTATAATTATTCTGTTGTACATAAAAGAAGATATATGAGTTATCAAAATAACAACTACTTATACCCAATATTACAATTAAGTTGATCCTCTCCGAGTAGCAATGAAAAGATGGCAAAAGTCTTTTACATTCATAACTGGGGAGGTTTTTTTATGAGAGGACAAAGTTTTTTATCAGGTACTTCTTTGACACTACATCTACAGATGGATAGTAGTTCAAAAAATAATCTGAAAATATGGACTATTTTTATTTTCTTTTAACTTCTTTCAGCAATTATTTCTGTAGCGAAAACAAAGCGGCAGCTATTTTGTACTGGAAGTGTGGCGACAGTTCAGAAGTATACCACTTCTAGAAGAATGCGGTTTTAAGTCACTTTTCAGCGGGTATCCAAACATCCGCTGAAAGAAGTTAAAGCCTCCGGACGCAATTATGCCGAGGCATAATCTTTTATTAAGAATTTATTAAATAAAGAGAGGGAAAGAAATGAGTAGTTACTTGGTTATCCTTTTAGTCATTATTCTTCTTATGTTAAGGGAGAAAAAAGTTAGACCAACTCGAATGTGGATAATACCGATTTTGTTAATTGGGATAACGTGTACTTCTATTTTAAGTTCAGATAAATTAACGCCGATAAGCTTTATCTTGTACTTCATTTGTTTAATAATGGGCATAGGTATCGGGATATGGAGAGGAAAATTAGAAAAAATTCGTGTTAATCATGAAAGAGGAATCGTAACTACACAAAGTTCTGTCGCTGGAGTTATTTTATTTCTTGGCATTCTTCTTTTGCGAGTACTTGCAGCAAAATGGGGAAAAGAGCATGCTGTCATAGCATTAACGAATGCTCTTATGTTTATACCGCTCGGTAGTGTATGTGCTCGCCGGTATATTATTTATATGAGATACAAACAACTTACGGGATGAAAAAAATATGGATTTAAAAAGTTTCTTTCGCATTTTACAAAAAATGGTGCAGTGGATCGAACGCGAGCGGTTGTATATGCCATTCGCAATAGAATAGTTTTGTAGATATAAAATTGTGAACAGTTATTATTGCTATAAAAATACTATAAAGTCCATAATATACAAAATTTTCGAAAATATGATAAAATAGTAGCGTGAAAAGGAGGATGAAGTATGACTGTTCAACAATTTACTGATTATGTAAAAAAAATGCAGCACTACGGAGAAGCATTAAGTGTGATTTATTGGGATATGCGTACGGGTGCACCTAAGAAAGGGTTAGCTCAGCGTTCAGAGGTAGTTGGAACATTATCTGCCTCCTTATTTGACATGCAAACTAGTGAAGAGTTAGGGCAATTACTAACGGACCTAGAGGGGCAAAAGGAAGATCTTGATTATGTTACGCTGCGTTTAGTAGAGGAAGTACGTAAAGAGTATGACCAAAATAAAAAAATTCCGGCTGATGAATATAAGGAATTCGTCATTCTACAATCTAAAGCGGAAACAGCATGGGAAGAAGCAAAGGCAACTAATAATTTTGCTTTATTCCTACCTTATTTAGAGGAAATTATAAGCTGGCAGAAGAAATTCATTCAATATTGGGGTATTAAAAACGGTTCGCCGTACAATACATTACTAGATTTATATGAACCTGATATGACGACTGATGTTTTAGATCAAGTTTTTGGTGACTTACGTGAAACAATCGTTTCTCTTGTGCAAAAAATCGCAGCTTCACCAAATAAACCAGATACAAGCATATTATTTAAGCATTTCCCTCGTGAATCTCAGCGTGCATTATCATTAGAAATGCTAACACAACTTGGCTATGATTTTGATGCAGGTCGCTTAGACGAAAGTGTGCATCCATTTATGATTGGCTTAAATCATGGAGATAATCGTATTACAACGAAATATGATGAAAACGATTTCCGCTCAGCAATTTTTGGAACAATCCATGAGTGTGGACACGCCATGTACGAACAAAATATCGATGTGAAGCTTGATGGTTTACCATTAGCAACGGGGACATCTATGGGAATACATGAATCCCAATCTTTATTTTATGAAAATTTTGTTGGTAGGAACGAAAAGTTCTGGGAGCATAACTACGAGCGACTGCAAAAATATTCACCTGAGCAATTTGGTGATGTAGCATTAGCTGACTTCCTACGAGCAATTAATATGGTGGAGCCATCGTTTATTCGCATTGAAGCAGATGAGTTAACATATCCACTACATATTATGATTCGCTATGAAATTGAACGTGACCTATTCAACGGCGATCTTCAAGCGAAGGATCTTCCACAAGTATGGAATGATAAATACGAAGAATATTTAGGCATTCGTCCTGAAACAGATGCAAAAGGGGTACTACAAGATATGCACTGGTCAGGGGGCATGTTTGGCTATTTCCCATCCTATGCTTTAGGAATGATTTATGCTGCACAATGGAAACATGCAATGGATAAAGATATTCCAAACTTTGATGAGCTATTAGAAAAGGGTGAGCTTCTTCCAATTCGAGAGTGGTTAACAGACAAAGTCCATCAATACGGCGCGTTGAAGAAGCCATTCGAATTGCTACAGGAAGCGACAGGGGAAGGCTTAAACGCAAAATATTTAGCAAACTATTTACAAGAAAAATATACGAAGCTGTATCAGCTCTAAAGCCCAAAGCGATTTCTCGTAACAGAGAAATCGCTTTTTTAAAAGCAAAATGGTCAAGAAAATTACTATGAATGTTGTGTCGCTTTCAATGAATGTGATTTTTGTTCCAGGCTACTCGCTTTCGCTCTGGCAAAACCCTGTTCCTGCAAAATTTTAGCTATTAAGTGTGGGTCTTATGCAAGTGAATTGTTTACACTTGGGACGTGGACAGAGGCACTTAGCGCTTTTGTTCTTCTTCAGTAACGTTGCATAAATGTCGATACCATAAGTTGTAGTAGTTATCTGTGAATTATCACGTCTGGACAATGGCTTAAACAGAAGGATCACCACGTAGGCAGTTTGTGTCCATTTAGTATTTCCGTCTATATCAAGTTAGGCGTTCCGGTAATCGAATAAGCAAACGAGGGTGCATTTAATGATATTCCAGTCCTTAATTATAGGTAGAATAGGGGTAATTCAATTTAATTTATAGTATAATGATTATTTCAATAATGCGATGGAAAAGAGGGAACGGATGCCTACTATACTGGTTGCTGACGACGATGCGAACATTCGCGAACTCGTCTGTTTATTTCTACGCAACGACGGATTCGCAACAGTCGAAGCCGTGGACGGCAAGGAAGCACTGGCCATCTACACATCAACGCAAGTCGATCTTGTCGTGCTCGACATTATGATGCCGATTATGGATGGTTGGACGTTATGCAAGGAGCTCCGAAGGGCCAATCCTGATCTTCCGTTACTTATGCTGACTGCAAGGGGCGAAACATGGGAAAAAGTGAAAGGATTTGAACTTGGAGCGGATGATTATTTGACTAAACCATTCGACCCGCTGGAGTTGCGGGTTCGTGTTAAGGCACTATTGAAACGATTCCGAATTGGTTCCACGCAGATAATCCAGTTCGGCAACGTCATCCTTGATCGACAGACCTATAAGGTGATGAGGGGGACGGAGTCGCTCACGTTACCGCTCAAGGAGTTCGAATTACTTTATAAGCTCGCCGGAACACCTGGTCAAGTTTATACGCGAGTCCAGTTGATCGATCAAATTTGGGGGATTGATTACGCTGGAGATGATCGAACGATAGACGTACATATTAAACGCTTGCGCGAACGATTCGCGACTACAGCCGATTTTCGTATCGAAACGGTACGTGGGCTTGGTTACCGCCTTGAGGTGCACGAATGATCAAATCTTTATATACACGCGTAGTCCTGATATTTCTAGTCTCCGTAATCGGGGGCACGATCATTGCTTTTTTTGTAGCAACTTGGGTATTTGAAGATAAATTGAACGAGAACCTGCAAATCCCCTTACTTTACTTTGGTCAGGACATCGCCCGGATTTATGAGAAATTACCGTTAAGTGAAGCGAACACATTCGTAAGTGGAATGAATCAGCTCAAATCCTATCATATTCGAATTTATGAAGAAACGGGTCAGTTCCAGTCTTATGGAGCGCTTAACGGAGATAAACCTGCCACTGTGACGATGGAACAGGTGACAAAAGTACTGGGTGGGGAAATTGTTCAAGTCAATCCGAGTGGTGTTTCTACTGTTCTCTTAGGGATGCCGTTGACAACTGAAATGGGAACGAAAGCGATGTTTGTAGAACCGATCGCCCTCCCTTCCACTTCTTTTGTAATAAAGTGGATTTTGAACTTTTCAACCTATTCGTTGATAGCAGGAAGCCTATTGATTCTGGTTGCTGCTATGTTCCTAGTCAAACCAATCAAAAAGCTGACAAAAGCGACTAGACATATAGCAGGTGGAGATTTTAACGTTAAGCTGAATATTAATCAAAAGGGTGAGCTAGGTACTTTAGCTCGCAGCTTCGAAGAAATGATGCACGAACTGCAGCAACTTGAGCAGATGCGTAGGGATTTCGTATCGAATGTGTCGCATGAAGTTCAGTCGCCGCTTACCTCGATATCCGGTTATGCTTTAGCGCTCAAGCAAGTAAACCTCGCAGATAACGAGCGGAGCCGTTATCTCGATATTATCATCGCTGAAGCAGATCGGATGTCCAAGATGAGCGATAGCCTGCTAAAGCTGAGTTTGCTTGAATCGCAGTCACAGCAACTGCGGCTGGTCACGTTCAGCCTTGATGAACAGATCAGACGAGTCATCGTCGCTATCCAGCCGCAATGGTCGGCTCGCAACATCCGTTTCGAGCTCAATTTGAACGCTGTTCGCCTAATGGCTGATCATGATCAATTAAACCAGGTATGGACGAACATAATCGGCAATAGTATCAAATTTTCCAAAGATGCCGGAGTTATTAACATTAGCATCAAACAAGATATCAAAAATGTGACAGTCCGAGTATCCGACACGGGCATTGGTATTTCCTTAGAGGATCAGAAGCGTATATTCGAGCGGTTTTTTAAGGCTGATCGTTCCCATAGTCGTAAGTATGATGGCAGTGGTATGGGACTCGCCATCGTTAAACAGATCGTATCGCTTCATCAAGGCGACATCCGAGTGGAAAGCGAGCCTGGCAGAGGAACGACTGTCATTGTCACTTTGCCAATCACAACACCAACAGAGTAATTAGATTCATGTTGTACATTCGAATTATTTAAACGTCCTCGTATTTCCCAAGTTACGGCGTCATATGCAAACTTTCTTGCATGTGACGCCGTAACTTTTTTTGTTTGTTCATATTCCGTTCATATTGTTGTCATCGGGAGTACATTTTCGTCCTATAAGCTATCCTTAATGGCCCATATAAGATGTCTAGTAAATAGATAAATAAAGGAGAAGATGAGAGTGAAACTAAAAGAAGAGGTAATGAAAATGAGGATGGGTAAACCACTTATCTTTATACTTAAAGCAATAGGAGTTATAGCTATTGCAATAGTACTTTTTCTGGTCATTGTTTTTATTGTTAATATTGTCTGTAACAAATCGGAGCAAGAAAAAATAGAAACTTATGGTCAGTCTGTAACAGTAGACGGAAAAAATATGAATGTGTTAATTCAAGGAGAAGGCGAAGAAACCATCGTGCTCCTACCTGGCTATGGAACAGCGGCACCAGCACTTGATTTTAAGATGCTCATCGATGAATTATCTCCAATTTACAAAGTTGTCGCGATTGAGCCTTTCGGATATGGATTAAGTGATGAAACCGATAAAGAACGAAGCACTGCGAATATTGTCAGTGAAATGCATGAAGCTTTACAGCAGCTTAATATTGACCATTTTACGCTAATGGGCCACTCCATTGCAGGTATCTACGGCCTTGATTATGTCAACAAATATCCAAACGAAGTGAGTGCATTTGTAGGCATTGATACTAGTGTTTCTACACAAGGCGGTATGGATGTCAAATTTCCATTAAAAACATTCGCGTTTCTTGAAAAATCAGGTCTTTTGAGATTAATCAAGAAAGTAGGTACAGACCCCTATGCCGAACTAGTATTTGATGATCAAGCGAAAGAGCAAATGAAAATGATTTCAAATAAAAACTCGTATAATGCCACTACCTTGAATGAGATGGAACATATTTCTTCTAATTTTAAAAAGGCTCAAAATTTAACATTCCCTAAAGATCTTCCGCTTCTTTTATTTGTACAAGCAAATAATACGGACAGGGAAAATTGGGTATCACTGCATGAAGAGCAAGCTAAAGAGTCAATGCTTGGTAAAGTAATAACATTGGATGGATCACATTATTTACACCATAGCAAATTCAAAGAAATCGCTGAAAACTTTAGAGAATTTATGAAAGAATTAAAGTGAGTGCGAGAAAGGTCCCTGATATTATCCCGCATTAACGGTAAGTAAGGCGTCCACGTCAAGTGGAAAGATGAGAACGAGTCAATTAGGTCTAAGAAGCCCGACGCCTCCAGGAAACCGCCCAGTCGAAACGGAAATCAACCACTCGTTTTTGCTGAGGAGCCAACTTTATGTAATATGATACCTTAATTTCATTGGCATAGTTTTTCAGCAAAGTGAAAAGCGATTTCTCAATTAGAGAAATCGCTTTTTTGCAAAAGTTTGTTACCAAAGCTTATAGCCTTTAGAACCAGGAGGGGAATTAGAAATAATATCGATAATTGGAATAGTATAGGCAAATAAAATTAATGCTACTAAAATAACAAGCCATACTTTAAAGTTCTCTAAGATAGCTGGAGTAGTACCACCATTTTCATGTACTTCACCAACAGGGAATTCCTCTTCGCCTTTTGGTGCAAACCATGCTAATTTCACCACAATATAAAGGATGATTATGATAGCGATGAACAGGATTGTACCGCCAATAGCTTGAGCGATTTGATAAGGAATCCAATCATAAGCTTGTTGAGCGCCGCCATACTCAGAGTAATCAGATCGACGAGGTGCACCGATTAAACCAGCAATATGCATAGCGGAAGACATAATTGTCATACCAGTAGCCCATAAAATAGCTGCAAAATTACCAAGATTGTTTAAAGATTTAGTCAATGTGCGACCTGTTAAATGTGGAATTAACCAGAATGCCGCACTGAAATAAGTTAATACGACTGTTGTTGCAATTGTTAAATGGAAATGTCCTGTAACCCAAATAGTGTTATGGATTAATTGGTTCATTTGGTAAGAAGCATTGATGATACCGCCTGCACCACCAGGAATAAATGCTACCATACCGATAAATGGCACGAAGAAACGGGCATCTTTCCATGGTAATTTTTTAAACCAGCCGTAAAGACCTTTGCCACCTAATTCACGACCACGTAATTCAAACATTGCAAACATCGAGAAGGCAGTCATTAAGGATGGTACGATTACGGCAAATGTTAAAACAACTTGTATGAATTTCCATGTACCATCAATACCGGGCTCTGTTAATTGGTGATGGATCCCAACTGGTACAGAAAAAATTAAGAACAGCATAAACGACAGTCTTGCTAAAGAATCAGAGAAAATTTTTCCTCCAATAACCTTCGGAATAATGACATACCAAACCATGTATGCTGGTAATAACCAGAAGTACACAAGAGCATGACCGAAATACCAGAACAATGTACGGGATAGTGCTACATCAACACGTTCGATAAAGCCTAAGGACCATGGAAGTAGCTGGAATAGAACAGAAACAGCTACACCTAGAGTTGCTACGAACCACATTAAATTATTGACAACAACCATAAATGACAGTAATGGGCTTCGTTGTCCGCTACCTTTGTTTTCTTTACGCCATTGAGCATATCGTAAAATTTGACCTGCGCCGCCAACCCAAGAACCAACAACGACTAATGTAAGGCCTAAATAGAATATCCAGTGAGCTTTCAATGGAGCATAGAACGTATATAAAACAGTTGCCTCATTAAGTAGAACCATTATTGCAGCAGCTGCTGTACCGATAGTCATTAACCAGAAGCCAATCCAGCCAAGGCGACGTTGACCATCTGAAAAAGTCCCTGACGTACGGCTAACACTGGCAATTTGGAAACCAAAAATAAAGAACGTTGTTAAAATAAGACCGAGTAAAACACCATGTACAGTTAAAACTTGATAGTAACCAATGCCTGCTGGTAATGTAAATTGACCAGAACGAACGAAAACTTGTAATAAACCTGCAAGACCACCTAATAACAATGCGATGAATGCTACGTAAATATGAGCCATTGCAAGCTTCGCATCACGACGATCCACTTTTGCCAAATTATTATTTAGACTCATTTGGATCCACCACCTTTAGCATAGAGTGCATCATCGTATGCCCAGTACCACAGTATTCATTACATACGATTAAAAACTCTCCTACTTTATTTATAGTAGTTACATATTCAGAAATGTAACCCGGTTCAAGCATCATATTAATATTTGTACCTGCAACTTCAAAACCGTGCATTACATCTGCACTTGTTGCGATAAATTTCACCTTAGCTCCAAGAGGAACTTCAATTTCTGGAGGATTGTAATTAAATGCTGATGCTAAAACAACCACTTCATAATCCCAATCCTTACCTTCTACTTGATGAACACCAGGATTATCGAAGGGGGCAAATTCTTTTACTTTCTCATAATCTAGTGTTTTTTTACCATTGTTCGGATGTGAGCCTTGATGGAATGCACCGATGCCTAGAATGATAAGGAATGCTACTAAAGTAGCAACTCCAAACACAAGCCAATATTTTTCATACTTATGTAAGTGCATATGTCTCTGTCCTTTCTTAGTAGAATCAATTATGACTTCTTTCAGCGGGCGTTTGGATACTCGCTGAAAAGTAGCTTAAATACGCATTCATCCCCCACTTATAGAGGTGGAGACTCTTGTAACTGACGTTTCACTTTTGATACAAAGAACATTTGTTGCTGACCCTTCGCTTTTGCTACAAAAAACAATTGCTGAAAGAAGTTAAAAACGATTGATGAACAAATCGAAGCAGTACACCCAAAACAAGATAATAATGATTCCTACTCCAAATACCGCATAGAGTGAACCTTTTAAATTTTCATCTGACTTTTTTTTATTTGCCATTTTTGCTCCTCCTACGCTTTTATTGTGTCTTTCTTATTGCCATGATATATAAATAAATTTTATTTTGATGTGAAAAAAATCACACAACTTAGCGAAATATGTGAAAAAAATGTGAAAAATTGAGGAGGGAATAAAAAATAGCCACCTCAATAGTCATTGAGATGGCCACTAATTGGTCAGAATTAGAGTAATTTTTATTAAAATATCTTGTTTTTCAAGAAATATTACTAATAGAAATTTAGGCTTGAGCCTAATGGGGCATCCTCTGTTAATTATAGAGAATGAAAAAGAGTGATCATAAATGTTTGATGTATTAGCATAGGATATATCATTTGGAACAGTTCGATATTCTAGTACTCTATTATTCTTCAATTGTTAAAAGAACTGTCAGCGGACCAACGTTTGGAATTGTAACAGGGAGTACAAAGGCCTTTTCAAAGCCGTATAACTTTGTGTTGCCAACCATCACTGTTGGGGGTGTGATATCAATTTCTAAGCTTTCTTGTCCCACGGTAGTACATAAATTTCCTGCAATCATATTCCCGAATTCCCCTGTAAAGGATTCCAACATTTCTCCTTCAAGAGGCATACCAAACATAGTATTGCCGATGCCACTAAATATTTCAGGAGAGGAATCAATGATTACACGGCCCTTTAAATCTCCTATTAAACCAATTAAAACACCCATTTGCTGTTGTTGAAATGGTTCAGAAATAATACTAGGCGTTTTCACCTCTATATCCATAGGTAGAATCGATCTTAAAGCATGAATTGTCCCGTTTAAAATAGTTTGAAAGTACTTCGAATTACTCATCATTACCGCATCCTTTTTCCGACTTTTCTACATCTTACCATGTTAAAAGGGTAAGATGAAAGTATGTCTTGACGAATTAGTGGGAAATTTATATTATATTAATGAGAATGATTTTCAAAATCAATAAATGGACGTTAAGTCTTTTCGAATACAAATATTTAAATTAAAAGGAGCGGTCAGTGATGACATTCGTATTTATTGGAGCGGCAGTGGTTATCTATATTGGAGTGGGAAAACACGTTATGAAACAGGCGACTGCACATTTGAAATAAGAGGATATCAATAAAGACATTTTTCATATAGGTAGAGCATGGTCTTAGTAATTTTGAGATCATGCTTTTTTTTATTGATCTTTAATACTTTTGTTGTAATAAAAAGAGGATAGTTGTTTGTTTTTTCTGAAATATCTTGTAAATGGGAGTCGTTTTTTTGTAGAATTAAACAAATTAGTATATCAATGCAATGTGTGGGTCATTGATGGATTCGGTAGTTATTTAGGTTACAATATTCGCACCATTAATAAAAATAATAAAAAAGGATGGGCAATCAAGCGACGTCCTATAGAAATTTAGGTGAAGAAAACATGACAAAAATATTGTTAACAGGGTTTGTACCATTTCTTGAGTATAAAATTAATCCAACAATGCAAATTGTAGAAAACTTACATGGAGAAATGATGGATGGCTATGAAATTATAGGACGCATTTTGTCAGTGGATTTTCAGCAATCTGCTCAGCAGCTGAAACAATATATTGCTGAAATAAAGCCACAAATCATTATTTCATTAGGCTTAGCTGGAGGACGTTTTAAAATTACACCTGAGCGAATAGCGATTAATATTAAAGATGGCGAAGCGGATAATAATGGTTATACGCCAGCAGATGAGAGCATTTATGATGGCGGTAAAGACGCGTATATAACGAATTTACCTATTAGAAATATGGTGAATCGATTATTAAAAGAGGGATATCCAGCGGAAATTTCAAATACGGCGGGTACCTATTTATGTAATAATATTATGTATGAAGGGCTAGTTTACGCAAAGCAACAAAAAGGGGTCCGTGCAGGCTTTATTCATATACCTGCGTCATTTGATTTGGCGATTCAGCATGGAAAAATCCCGGGATGGAATATTCAAGATTTAATAACTTCTATTAGACTTTGTATCGAGGAGACCATTCGTGCAGCGAATGATTGATTTTCCTCATACGATATGAGTTAGCCAACACACAAATCGTTTTGTATTTATGGATGCCCTAAAATAATTTAAGGCATCCATTTTTTATTTATATGAGCTGTATTTTTTTATTCATGAAACAAAGTATCTCAGATCTGCTAAAGGTGATTAAAGTGTAGTCACTAATTCAACTGCCTCAACAATAATTGGTGTTCCTGCTGGTAAAGTGCCTGTAACAGTATGGAATGTTAATTCTGTTGCAGAAACTGAGTAAGAACCACCTTCCTGAAGCACCCCATTTATATATAAATTATAGTATCCGTTTGTTACGATTGGGAAAGTAGTTGCGGCAGAACCGCTATCATTTAAAAAGGTTGTAGCGGCAACCGTTGTACCATCAGAGATCGTTAAGGGTGCAGCTAAAACATTGAAAAATCTAGTCGAAGTCCCTGTAACATTGACATGAATATTAATAATAGAAAGTGCCACTTATTTTCACCCCCTTTCAGGTTTATTTCTTACATTGTAGAAAATCCTAATGATTCTATGATAATTGGAGTACCTTTATAAATTGTTGAATTATCTGGACTTAAGGTTAACGAGATTGGAGTTATGGTGTAAATTCCACCTTCCTGCATTACAGCATTGATATAAAGATTAACGTAGCCATTCGGATTAAAAATCTTAAATTCAGTTGCTGGGTTCCCATCATCATCCCAAAATTGGCTAGCGGCTATAGTCGCCCCATTCGTTAAATTAATATCTGATGTAGCAACATAGAAATATCTATTTACTGTTGGAATGATATTTCCATTAGGTTCAATGACAGGGGGAGGGTCTACTGAGGGAAGGGTACTAGCTTTTATACGAGGCCAAATAAACCGCTCTTCACACCCACATTCACATTCTTGCTCGAGTTTTTGGTGATTCCTAAAGTTCACCATTTTTTTATCACTCCATTTAATTTTTTTTCCCCAAGCTAACTTTGTAATTTTCACTATTATTAGTATTGCAATCACACATTAAACTTTTTTAAATCTTAAATTGCCTTACCTTAAAATATGAAGAAAATAATAAATTGCTTAGTTGTGCAACCATTTTGAAATAGAAATTAGTAGTTTTTTTTAAAATATTGGCCCATCACTACAAATTGAGAATGACATTTTGTTAAAACGTATGAAATCAACCCCGCGTTTTGATAGTAAGCCTGAATAATGCATTTTTTTGGTTAAACAGGACGAGATGGATGAATATGGCGTCTGAAACCTTTATATATATGCTTTTCAAAGTAAATTAGTGTTATACTTTGTTTGTCGAATAAGGTAGAATACTAATTATGACTATCTTCATTCAGAAAAACTACCACCTCTGAAGTCGTAAGATGAATGCGGATATAGTTTCTTTCCAAACATTACTGAATGAAGATAAGCCTCCGGCGGATGTTGCGGATTTTTAAAGGAGTGAATTGTGCTCGCACGATTCAAAATCCGGACGCATTGTTTATCTGTGCGAAAGCGCAGCGACAGCAACAATTACGCCAAGGCGAAATTGATTAATATGAATAAAGGGGTTACTGGTTTTATGAATGATTTTGAAAAACAGTTGGAGGCGCTATTAAAGCAAGCTTCGTTACAATACATAATTTATCAGCATAATGGTGATACAGAGCGTATGGATAAGACATCACTTTTTGCACGTAAAATACAGCAAAAAGAATATGTTATCGGCTTTGCTGGCCATTTCTCTGCTGGTAAGTCAAGTATGATTAACGCGCTTTCAGGTGAAGATTTACTTGCGTCAAGTCCTATTCCAACGAGTGCCAATATCGTTAAAGTCCATAAATCAGATGAAGACTTTGCGATTGTCTATATGCACAATGAAAAGCCTGTGAAATTTGAAGCAGGTTATGATTTTAAAACAGTAAAAGAGCTTAGTAAAAATGGGGACCTAGTGTCTCAAATTGAAATTGGTCATAGTACATCGACATTACCACTAGGCGTCACAGTTATGGATACGCCAGGTGTCGACTCGACAGATGATGCACACCGTATGTCAACAGAGTCAGCCCTTCATATTGCTGATGTCGTATTTTATACAATGGACTACAATCACGTGCAATCAGAATTGAATTTTCAATTTACAAAGCAATTAATGAAGTATAATCCAAACGTTTATTTAATCGTTAACATGATTGATAAGCATAATGAAAATGAATTAAGCTTTGAGGAATTTAAAGCAACAGTTCACAATTCCTTTGCGGCTTGGGGTGTAGTACCAAAAGGTGTATTTTTCACTTCATTAAGAGAACCTGAGCACCCTAATAACGATTTTAAAGCTGTCAAGAAAATTGTTATGGATAGTATGAATGATTGGCAGGATCAACTTGTACAGACAGCATCTAATACGCTGCGTTTATTACAAAGTGAGCATGACACTTATTTAACAGAAGAAAGAGAAGATCGTTTAGACATCGATGAAGATGTATTAAGTGCCGATGACTGGGCAAACCATAAAGATATTTTAGAGCAATACAATAAGCTGAATCGTCAAGTTGAATTGTTCTCGATTGAGGCATGGAATGAAACGTTCGAAGATCAACGTAAAGAACTTCTTGCGAATGCTGCCATTATGCCAGCTGATTTACGCGATAAATTACGTCTGTATTTAGAGAGTCAGCAGGATGGTTTCAAGGTAGGGGGCTTATTTACTGCTAAGAAAAAAACAGAGGAAGAGCGTAACCGCCGTAAAGAGGATGCCTATAGTGCCTATCAAAATGTTGTGCATGCACAGGTTACTGGACATTTAAAAGGCCTAATGAAAAAGGTGTTAAAGGATGTTAGTGCATTAAATGAAGAACGTGCTACAGCTATTGATGCCTACAGCTTTGAATTACCATTCTCACTTATTGAGCAGCAAGTACAAGTTGGTGCTCTATTAACTGGGGATGCCGTACTAAACTTCGCAAACCGTGTGGCAGAGGCAACAAAACGTTACTTCATCCAGGAAACAGATAATTGGAAGGATGCACAAGCAACAACTTTAGAAGCGGTGGCTACTGAAACGGCTGCACCATCTAAATTAAAAATGGCTGGGATGCAAGCGAAAGTTGATGCTATTCAGGCAGTGCTTGAAATCGAGGGCTATCAGCAATATAGTGCGAGTATTATGCATCAGGCAAGCAACGAAATACGTCAGCTAGCAAATCAACAGCTGACAAATTGGGATCATGCCTTTAAGCAAGATTTAGCAGATATCCGATTGTTTGATGAATCGATGTTACAGCCAAAAGAGGAAGCGTTACAACAGGAAGAAGCACAGCAAGCAGTAAGTGCAACAAGCCTTCCTATTGAAGGTGTAGTTAAGCGTGCACTTCATACGGCAAATGCTGTAAAAGATGTACAAGGCTTTGCGGAAGTAGCAACTTACTTAGAAAATAAAGTAGAACGATTACAGAAAAAGGATTTCACAATCGCGCTTTTCGGTGCATTTAGTGCAGGGAAATCTTCCTTCTCTAATGCCTTAATGGGTGCTAAAGTTTTACCAGTATCACCAAACCCTACAACTGCGGCTATAAATAAAATTCGTCCTGTAACACCAGAACATCCGCATGAAACAGCAGATGTACTGTTAAAAACAGCTGACCAAATGCTAGAGGATATTCAAGCTTCATACGCAGCAATTGGTTTATCAGTTTCTTCTTTAGAAGAGGCGTTTAATCGTGCAGATGAAGGACTTGCGGTGCAGCTATCGGACGAACGCTTAAATGTGCATAAATCATTTATACGTGCATATAAAGAAGGGTTCCCAACATTTAAGTCTGAGCTAGGAAAAGTATTACGTGTTAATCGTGAAGAGTTCGAAAAATTTGTTGCGCAGGAAAATAAATCATGTTTTGTTGATAATATTGATTTCTATTATGATAGTCCGTTAACACGCATGGGTGTGACACTTGTTGACACACCAGGAGCAGATTCTATTAATGCGCGTCATACAGGTGTTGCGTTTGATTATATTCGTAATGCTGATGCAATCTTGTTTATTACTTATTATAATCATGCTTTTGCTAAAGCTGACCGTGAGTTTTTGATCCAGCTAGGGCGTGTGAAGGATGCCTTCGAACTTGATAAAATGTTCTTTATCGTCAATGCGATTGATTTAGCGACAACAGAAGAAGAGCAGGAAGATGTAAAAGGCTATGTCCGTTCAGAGCTACAACGCTTTGGCATTCGCTTCCCTCGACTTTACGGTGTGTCGAGCCTATTGGCTTTAAAGGAAAAAGTAGAAGGTGCCGAATTAACATCAGGTATGCCACCTTTCGAAGATGCCTTCCACACATTCTTAAATGATGAATTAAGTGCACTGGCTGTTCAGGCACTTGCTGAAGAAGTCGATAAAACGGAGCAACGTTTAGGTGATTTAATTGCGCAAACAGAAGAAAACTTAAAACGTAAGGATGAGCGTTTAGAGGAATTAACAACTCTTGAACAGCATATAAAATCGAAGTTTAATACGCTTAATACAAGTATGTTAGAAAGTGAAACGAAGCAAGAGCTTGATGAATTACTGTATTATGTTCTTCAGCGGGTGTATTATCGTTACCCAGAGTTCTTTAAGGAAAGCTATAATCCGTCAACATTTGCAGCAATGCCGGCTCAGCAAGCACTAGAGCATGCTTTAAAAGAAGTAATGCAAAGTTTACGCTTTGACTTTACACAAGAAATGCGTGTAACAAACTTCCGTTTATCACAGTTTATTAGTAAAAAACTGCAACTGCGCTTTAAAGATGAAGTACGTGAGCTAAAAGAATTAAACCGTAGCTTCTCATTCTTAGCGTTTGAATCTTCTGGGCCAGATTTACTTGATTTTGAAGGGCCATTTACAGATATCGCGAAATATTCGGGTGTGAAATCACACTTCCGTAATCAAAAGGCATTCTTTGAGAAGAATGAAAAAGTGAAGCTAAGTGAGGCGCTTGAAGTATTAACAAAACCAGATGCGCAAAACTATTTAGATTCACAGAAAGTATCCCTCATGACATGGGCTATTACCTATATTGCTGAGGAAGCGGAAACATTACGTCTGCATATTTACCATCAGGCGCTTGAACAAATTGCAACAGAAAGACTTGCACTTCAAGAAGAAAGCCGTTTAGCTTCTTGGAAAACTATTTACGAACAATTACAATACGCATGAGGTGATTCATTTGGGAAAAGTATTCAAATCAGTTGAGGAAATTCAGTTAGATGGAGTCCGTTTCATAGATGCTCGCTTTGATTTACAAAATAAAGAGGCGGGGAATAAAATATTTGAAGAGGGACATGCACCAGGAGCGATTTTTATCGATCTAGAGCAGGATCTATCAGATATGGGATCCAGCGATGGCCGCCATCCTATGCCAAGTAAGGAAAAGCTATCGGCAGTAATTCAAGGATTAGGATTAAGCTATGAGGATCAAATTGTCGTTTATGATCAAGGAGCTGCGCCATTTGCACCACGTGCTTGGTGGATGCTGACATATGCAGGCTTTCCAAATGTAGTGATTGTGAATGGTGGTGCACCTGCGCTCGAGGAAAAAATATCATTCACAAAAGACATTATAAAATATCCACCGACTACGATTGAATTTGTTTGGCGAGATGAACTATATGCTCCACGTGAAGCAGTTAAAGCTATTGTAGATGGAGAAGTCAATGCGACGTTGCTAGATGCACGTGCCGCAGCTCGCTACCGTGGAGAGGTGGAGCCTCTTGATATGGTAGCTGGGCATATTCCAACAGCGAAAAACTTTGACTGGGAGCAATTAAAGTCAGATGGCCGTCTCCAAGCCAATGATGCGTTACGCAGCAAGGTTGCTCAAGACGAGCATGTTGTTGTGTATTGTGGCAGCGGTGTTACAGCCTCACCATTGTATGCAGTGCTAGCAGATGAAGGTTATGAAAATATTCAACTGTATGTAGGCAGCTTTAGTGACTGGATTACACAATATGATGTAGAAAAAGGAACAAATGAATAAATGATAGAAGTAGAAACGCTCACTTTGGTGGGCGTTTTTTTGCTTTTATTGGAGTGGGATGGATAGCGTTGTTGAAGCAACGGAAAGCATGATCCAGAGCGACGGAAAGAATAGTTGAAGCGACGGATAGAAAGGCAAGAGCGACGGAAAGAAGAGCCAAGGTGACGGATAGAAATCAGAGCGACGGATAGAAAGGCAAGAGTGGTGGAAAGAAGAGCCAAGGTGACGGATAGAATCGTCAGAACGACGGAAAGTGGTCGAAGTGACGGAAAGAGTGGCAGAAACGACGGAAAGAAGAGCCGAGGTGACGAATAGAATCGTCAGAACGGCGGAAAGTGGTCGAAGCGACGGAAAGAAGAGCCGAGGCGACGGATAGAACAGTCAGAACGACGGATAGTGGTCGAAGTGACGGAAAGAGTGGCAGAAGCGACGGAAAGAAGAGCCGAGGTGACGAATAGAATCGTCAGAACGACGAAAAGTGGTCGAAGCGACGGAAAGAAGAGCCGAGGCGACGGATAGAACAGTCAGAACGACGGATAGTGGTCGAAGTGACGGAAAGAGTGGCAGAAGCGACGGAAAGAAGAGTCGAGGCGACGGATAGAATCGCCAGAGTGACGGATAGAGAAGCCAAAGTCGTGGATAGCCCCGGCCAAATCGTGGATAGAACCGTCAAAATGATGGATAGCCCCGCTCAAATCGTGGATAGAACCATCAAAATGATGGATAGCCCCGGCCAAATCGTGGATAGAACAGTCAAAATGGTGGATAGGCCCGCCCAAGTCGTGGATAGAACCATCAAAATGATGGATAGCCCCGTCAAAATGATGGATAGCCCCGGCCAAATCGTGGATAGAACAGTCAAAATGATGGATAGCCCCGCCTAAATCGTGGATAGAACCATCAAAATGGTGGATAGGCCCGCCCAAGTCGTGGATAGAACCGTCAAAATAATGGATAGCCCCGCCCAAATCGTGGATAGAACCATCAAAATGATGGATAGCCCCGCCCGAATCGTGGATAGAACAGTCAAAATGATGGATAGCCCCGCTCAAATCATGGATAGAACAGTCAAAATGATGGATAGCCCCGCTCAAATCGTGGATAGAACCGTCGAAATGATGGATAGCCCCGCCCGAATCGTGGATAGAACCGTCAAAATGATGGATAGCTCCGCTCAAATCGTGGATAGAACCGTCAAAATGATGGATAGCCCTGCTCAAATCGTGGATAGAACCATCAAAATGATGGATAGCCCCGCCCAAATCGTGGATAGAACAGTCAAAATGGTGGATAGCCCCGCCCAAATCGTGGATAGAACCGTCAAAATGGTGGATAGCCCCGGCCAAGTCGTGGATAGACACGCTAGAGCGACGAATTATGAAACAATATATGTGGATTGTACCCTCTGCTACAGCAAGCTGGATTTTTCAAATGAATATAGAATACGATGCAATGGTCTCACTATAATAGTAGGAGCTATTTTAATAGCAATCTTCAATTTACATTTATTTCCCTTGCATCATTTGACAAAGGATATTAAACCAACAATCAGAGTTGTGATGTATGCATAAAATGACTGGTTATTCATTTTATGCTACACTCTTTTTACAAAGGGGGGGAAAGGATGTTTAAACGAGAGAAAAGTATAGAGATTCAACAAAATCGTGATGTGCAATGTGCGCACGGTAAAGTGGCAGTTCAGGGTATTGGAATGAGTGTATATAGCTTTTTTGTGGATGGGGTACTAATTGATACAGGCTCATATTCACTTTCACAGGAGTTCCAATCCTTTTTTAATGATATACCGGTTGAGCAACTGGCGCTAACTCATTCTCATGAGGATCATTCAGGAAATGCAGCATGGATTCAGCAACATAAGGGCGTACCTATCTATGTTCACCGTGATTCGGTAAGTCTTTGTGCAAAGGATGGTGAATATCCTTTTTATCGACAGGCACTATGGGGGGAGCGACCAGCATTTATTGCTCAACCGTTAGGCAATACATTGCAAACGAAATCGGCTACATGGGATGTTATTGAAACGCCAGGACATACGACAGATCATGTATCATTTTACAATCGAGAAACAGGTGCTATGTTTACAGGTGATTTGTATATACAGACGAAAACTAAGGTTGTCCTTGATGAAGAAAATATCGTACATACCTTGGCGTCTTTGAAGAAAATATTAAACTATGATTTCGAAGAAGTTTATTGCTGTCATGCGGGCTTTTTAGCGGATGGTCGAGCGAAAATACAAGAAAAAATTGCTTATTTAGAAGAAATGGAGAGCAATATAAGGCAATTATTTGATAAAGGTTATTCGGTAGAAGAAATGACAAAATCAATCTTTTCTCGTGAATATCCGATTACAAAAGTATCGGGGGAACAGTGGTCTTCCAAACACATTATCACTGCTTTTATCAATCAATTTACGCAAGAGTCCTTAAAATAGGGGCTCTTTTTTATTGAAATGACGGATTGTAATATTAAGTGCAACACTCAGAAATCAATATAAAGGAAGCCCATAACGACCTCGTGTAGAATGTAGTTACCACACCAACATTCAAACGGAGGAATCGTTATGAGCTATACCCATCTTACCATATCAGAACGTGTA
>NZ_JBFTHS010000018.1:0-95814 GCF_056394365.1 Lysinibacillus sp. 10T31 | reverse complement strand
CAGTGTCATAGCTTCGCTTGTTATACGAGATCTAAGTCCCAACCAGCCTCAATCATGTTTCTGCAAGTAGGGGGCGAACGGTTTAGTTGACGGGGTCAAGCCCCACGAGCAGTTACGTTCTACCCTGGCTACTGCTATAATAAAACCATATAAAATATGGTCAACCAGAAATATCTGGCTGACCTTATAATACGAACGGGGCAGGTTAGTGGAAGAAATAGCAAGTGGGTTTAACTAGGAGAAGTGTCGATGACATTAAAGAAGACACCGAGGTGTCTTATGTTTTTTAAATTAAGAATATTGATAAATTGGAATTTAATTACTTAACATTATACTTATTTTCGGAGCGAGGCATCTTATCGGTGAGTATATACCAAGTAATGCTTGCTGTTAATAATGTTGACGAAATCAAAGCTGTAAGAACACTATATGTTTGCCAAATAAGTATCGTTGACCAATCGAAGGCAAAAAACATTATACACTGGGCAATCGTAGCGATTAGGAAAATAATTGTTACGATTGTTCTCTTTTTTGTCATTGGCTGCTGCTCATTCGTTTTCCTTTTTCTTAATCCTAAGAGAAATAACAGAACGGCCAATAGGCAAAGAATAATTGTGGTAGACGACAAAATGATGTCCAAAAGCTGTGTGCCGCTTATCTCATATGACTGAGTTAGATTGCCGTCTAATATATCTTTAACTTTTAGTACCAGGTTTATATTGGTATTTGCGCCGTTGCTCAGTAAGCAGATGGCTGTTCGTTCATTTGGCAGTATGGCTACTTCGGTTCTAAAATTCGGATTACCCCCAGTGTGTTCTATAAACGTTTGTTCGGCGTTTACCGACCAACCTGCCGCATAATACATATCGTTGACAGCCGAAACAGACATATCACCCCTATGTGATTTTTCGATAACCCTGTGAAATATTTCGGGTATGTCCTGCACGATACCCATCTGTATGCCCATCCAACGCGCCATATCTTTTGTATTAGAAATGATATAGCCGGCAGGTTTATTCCCAGCATAATCCGGAGCGTTAAATGGAGTTGTTATGAAAAAGGAAGAACGGTAGCCCTGTGCTAACTGTCCAGTGGCTTGAGCATCTTCTTTATAAACATACGTCTGGTGAAGACCTAAGGGTAGAAATACCTGTTCCCTCATAAAGTCTTCATAGCTTTGTCGTGATACAATCTCAATAACCAAACCCAATACGTCATAATTAACAGTTCCATAGTTATATTGTTCACCGGGAGAGAACGCCAATTCAGCATCTACCAGCGTTTCCACAGTCTTTTGCAACATATCAGGCGTATTGCCTTGTGGAATATTTTGAGTATGTCTAATATTTGTTAAGCCGCTGGTATGGTGAAGGAAGTTATTTAGTGTAAGGCTTTGCATATCAACAGGTTTACCTTGATACTTTAACGTAAACCAAGGTAAATATTTTTGGATAGGGTCAGTCATTGATAGCAGCCCTTGCTCTTCCAATAGCAGAATCCCCATACCAGTAAAAGCTTTACTCACCGAGGCCAACTCATAGAGTGTATTTTCACTTGCAGACAACCCCTTTTCAAGATCTGCATACCCAGAAGAAAAGTAGAACACTTCATCATTAGCAAGTATTGAGATTGACATTCCAGGCACACCTGATGTACGAGAGGCATCATCTAGCAACGCTTGTATTGCCACAGATTTCGAATCTGACAACGCATAACTTTGTGTTGCGAATCCCGAGAATAATATAAGTATCGTTAATACAAAAACAATAGTCTTTTTCATAAACTCTCCTTTTTGAAGAATTATAAGAGTATAAAAAACTTATTTTTATAACTATAAACTAAATTCTAATTTATATTTCTACTTACCTATATAATATCAAGTAATTGTGAAGAGTTACACTTAAACTAACGGGTGCTTTAGTTTAATAAAAAGGAAAGAGCGCTACATATTAGTCATATAAAATATGTAGCGCCCTTTTATTTATTTGCCTTTTTTTAATTTAGGTCTTGATAATTATTTAGCTTTCTGGGCCTTTTAAATTTAAAAATTAATACATACAAAAGACTCTTTGGGGTATCTATACAAGATAAATGCCCTGACAAGCAAAACTGAAAACAGTCAGTGTGGATAAAATACTCATTATCAAAAGTCGGGGATAATTTATGTTAAAACGTATGTCATGTGAATAAGTTGATTTCCGTTCGTACTGGACGCCTTCAGTTGGAACGGAAATCAATTTAATATGACTAAAAAATACCAAATTAACACTTAATAGTTGTCTTAAAAGAGTATTCATAGCAAAATATAGAATAGAACATGATAAAACTTTAGGAGGTCAATCAATGAAAACTGAACAACAATATTTTAATGATGCGATTTCGATTCAACAATATATGGATAATATGACGACATTAAAAGAGGAAAGCTTCCGTATTTATGATGGCTTCGAAGTGCCGAAAAACGATGGCTTTATTCAACTACTGAAGGACAAGCAACCAAAAATTTTAACGATTACTGAGGATTGGTGCGGGGACGCAATGTTAAACAATCCAGTTATTCGCCGAGTTGCAGAGGCTGCAGGATTAGAAATGCGCGCAGTACTACGTGATGCTGATACAGATTTAATTGATCGCTATTTAACAAACGGTGGCCGAGCAATTCCAGTTTATATTTTATTAGATGATGCTGGTCAGGTTGTCGGAAAATGGGGTCCACGTGCACCAGAATTACAGGAACTAGTAGTGAGTAAACGAGCTACTTTACCTGATAAAGAAGATCCTACATTTGAAGATGCACAAAAAGCACTATATGCTGAAATTCGTGAAGAGAATATTACGAATGCATCATATTGGACATTTGTTTATGAGGATTTTAAAAAGCAAGTAACAGCTGCATTACAATAATTGTAAAACGTAAGGCTACATGTCAGAGAATGAGGTCATGCCTTGCTTTTGTTGACTATTGGAAGCTTAATGCAACATTAAAACGAATAATTCGTTGAAAGAAATAGAATCTTATGAAGCAGGAAGGTATGTTATGAAACGAGCAAGAATCATTTATAATCCTACATCTGGGCGTGAAGTGTTTAAAAAGCATCTACCAGAAGTATTGGCAAAATTAGAGGTAGCAGGCTATGAGACATCTTGTCACGCAACGACCTGTGAAGGCGATGCAACCATTGCAGCAAAAAATGCAGTTGAACGTGGCTTTGATATAATCATTGCAGTTGGTGGAGATGGCACATTAAATGAAGTTGTTTCAGGTGTGAGTTCATTTGAGAACCGCCCGAAAGTAGGTTTAATTCCGATGGGCACAACGAATGACTTTGCCCGTGCCGTGCATATTCCGCGAAATATTGATGCTGCAGTTGACATCATTATTAAAGGCGAAACGTTGCCAGTTGATGTTGGTTTATTAAATGGGGAACGCTATTTCATCAATATTGCCGCTGGCGGACGTATTACAGAGTTAACTTATGAAGTGCCAAGTAAAATGAAAACAATGCTAGGACAGCTAGCTTATTACGTAAAAGCAGTAGAAATGATTCCATCAATCAAAGCCTCCCATATGCGTATCGAATATGATGGCGAAGTATTTGATGGGGATGCCATGATGTTTTTATGCGGCTTAACAAATTCAGTGGGTGGTTTTGAAAAGCTTGCACCTGACGCAAGTATTAATGATGGCTACTTTACTTTATTAGTATTGAAAAAAGTAAGCCTGCCTGAGTTTATTCAGCTTGCCGCAATGGCATTACGAGGCGAGCATTTGAATGATGATCGTGTCATTTATAAAAAGGCCAGTGTCGTAAAAGTATCTACTGAAGATGAAATACATTTAAACTTAGATGGTGAGTATGGTGGGGATGCGCCTGCTACATTTGAAAACTTAAAGCGCCATATTGAAATTTTTGTTCCACTAGCAGATATTCGTGAAGAAGACCGTATGTAATGAAACATTAGAACAGGGCGCTCTCCATTTAGGAGGGAGCCTTGTTTTATGGGTGAAATCGGTAAAAAAACTATATATAGGAATAATTTTCTCCTATAATTGGTATTGTGAATGAAATAAGAAAAATGTTTGGCAAATGTGCGTATATTACTTGAACAAAATTTGAAACCTTTATAATAGGCCGAAATTCCGGTCCATTATAAAGGTTTTTTTCGTTGCAATAGTGGAAAATGGGGTAGAGATAAGGGAAAGGAAGTGTTGCCTTTGTATAAGTCACAGGAAAGAAAGCTCATTTGGCTAAGCTTTGGTGTTGCAATTATTATGCTACTTTCCATACTTGGAAGAATATTTGGAGGTTAGGGGGGCAATGACATGGTGAATGAATCAGCAGTCTTTTGGAGTAGAGCATTAACGGAACTAACTTTATCGTTTCATATTATTTATGCAACGATTGGTGTTGGTGTCCCGTTAATGATTATGATCGCACAATGGACTGGATATAAAAAGAATGATGAGCACTATATTTTAATGGCAAGACGTTGGGCACGAGGTTTTGTTATTACTGTTGCAGTGGGAGTTGTCACAGGGACAGCAATTGGCTTACAGTTATCTTTACTATGGCCGAATTTTATGCAACTTGCTGGTCAGACAATAGCATTACCACTTTTCATGGAAACGTTTGCATTTTTCTTTGAAGCCATCTTTCTAGGCATCTACCTATATACTTGGGATCGCTTCGATAGTCAGAAGAAGCATATGCTATTGTTAATTCCGGTTGCTGTCGGTGCATCGATGTCAGCTGTGTTTATAACAATTGTCAACGCGTTTATGAATGCGCCACAAGGATTTGATATTGTGGACGGCCAGCTAGTGAATATTCAACCATTTCTAGCAATGTTTAATCCAGCAATGCCGACAAAGGTAGCACATGTTCTCGTTACAGCCTATATGACATCTGCATTTGTGTTAGCATCAATTGCAGGATACCGTCTGCTTAGAGGTTCTAAGCATATATATCATAAAAAATCTTTATACTTACTTATGAAGATTGGTCTGATTTTCTCCATTGCATCAGCGATTATTGGAGACTTTTCAGGAAAATATTTAGCAGAATATCAGCCAGAAAAACTAGCTGCAGCTGAGTGGCATTTTGAAACGGAAGATAAAGCTTCACTTATACTATTTGGTGTATTAGATGGGGAAGAAGTAAAATATGCTATTAAAGTACCTTATGCTTTGAGTGTTTTAGCACATAATAATCCAAATGCAGAGGTAATTGGCTTAGATCAATTTGCTGAAGAAGATCGACCACCACTATATATTCATTACCTCTTTGATCTCATGGTGATGATTGGCATGTTCATGGCATTCGTTTCATTGGTTTATGTATGCGGGAAAGCACGTGATTGGCAGTTTATTCATTCACGTTGGTTTAGATGGATTGTTGTAGCAGGTGGACCACTTTCTATTATTGCGATTGAAGCAGGATGGTGGCTTGCTGAAGTTGGACGACAGCCTTGGATCTTGTATGGATTAATGCGAACACCAGAAGGGGCCACGACTAGTGACCATGTAGATTTAATGATGCTATTGTTTACAGGAGTGTATGCCGTATTAGCAATAGGAAGTATGGTAGTTTTAATTCGTATGTTCAAAAAGAATCCAATTGAGCGAGAAATAGAAGATCGCCATGCTGAAAAAGGCGGTGACATCTTATGACATTAGAGATTTTAGGTATTTCAGTTTTATGGATTTTCCTATTTGGCTATGTCATTGTAGCTTCAATCGATTTTGGCGCAGGCTTTTTTAATGCCTACAGCCTACTCATCGGAAAAAATCATATTTTAACGAATATTATTAAGCGTTATTTATCACCAGTTTGGGAAGTAACCAATGTCTTTTTAGTATTCTTCTTTGTTGGGATTGTTGGATTTTTCCCACAAACAGCTTTCTATTATGGAACGATATTACTTGTTCCAGTTAGTATTTCGCTAGTGCTTCTTGCAATACGAGGCTCCTACTATGCGTTTGAATCCTATGGTGCACGTGGACATATCGGTTACACGCTGACGTATGGTGTAGCAGGCTTACTCATTCCAGCTTCACTCTCTGTTGTATTCGCGATTGCTGCTGGTGGCTATGTTGATATTGTTAACGGGCAACCTGTCTTGAACTATTGGACATTGTATACGAGCCCATTTGCTTGGAGTATTGTCGTGTTAAGCATTGCAGCTGTACTTTATATTTCAGCCGTGTTTTTAACTTGGTACGCTTATAAAGCAAAGGATAAAGAAGCCACAAATTTAATGCGAAAATACTCACTTGCTTGGGCGGCACCTTTAATGGTGAGTGCGCTCGGCATTATGTACGAATTGAAATTCATCAACTCTGAAAGTTACAATAATATGGTTAATTTATGGTGGATGTTCGCCATTTCAGCCGTGTTATTTATTATTACTGTAGTGCTAATATGGATGCGAAAAAATTACGGTCTTGCGGTTGGATTATTGATTGCCCAATTTGCAGTGGCGTTCTTCGCATATGGTATCGCACAATATCCATATTTACTGTATCCGTATTTAACAATTTACGATAGTTTTACAAGTACACAAATGGCGATTGCACTCGTCATTGCGTTTATTTTAGGACTGTGTCTGCTCATTCCATCACTGTTCTTGTTGTTGAAATTATTCCTCTTCAACAAAAATTATGTGACCGGAAAAGAAGACAATCACGTATAGGAGGGATAAAACTATGGAAAGTTTTTTTATTTTTTATGCGCCATTTATAGTCGTCATCCTCGGAGTAGTTGCTGCTTTCTGGTGGGCACCTAGAGATTACCACACAGTGAAGAAAGAGGGGAAGAGTCGCGAATAGCGGCTCTTTTTTCTACTCGTGTAAATTGTTTTTCTAAAACAGGAGCAATGGTAGAGCAAATCACATTCTCGGTCAACCCGAGCAGTTTGGAAGAAGAGTGGATCACATTCTTGGGATACCTGATCATTTTGGAGGTAGAGCGGAGGAAGGAGAGCCGATCATATTCTTTACCCTACTCAAGCTGTTCGAGCGCATACCCGATTACTTCCTCAACACACCCGAGCAGTTAATATTAAGCCTTGTTCTTTTTTCATCCGCCACAACATGCTACAATAAAGAGATTGAAATGGAGGATGTACGAATGTCAGCACCCGTGAAAAAGAATGACCGACTAACGGTTTATATAGAAGATTTAACACATGATGGCAATGGCGTCGCTAAGGTCGATGGCTATCCATTATTTATCCAAGGTGCACTTCCTAATGAAACGGCGGAAGTGCATGTTTTAAAAACGTTAAAAAATTACGGCTTTGCAAAGGTTGCAGAAATTCTCAAGCCATCGCCAGATCGTGTAGATGCGCCTTGTGAATATTTCAAGCAATGTGGCGGCTGCCAATTACAGCACCTGTCTTATGAAGGGCAGTTAAAATGGAAAGAAAACATGGTGCGTAATGTTATGCAGCGCATTGGTAAAATTGATGCGCCTGTTTTACCTGTGAAAGGCATGGAAGAGCCTTGGCATTACCGCAATAAAGCACAAATACCTTTCTCCTCAAATGAAGCAGGACAAGCTATTGCTGGCTTCTATAAAACGAAGTCTCATAGCATCGTGGATATGGAGCGTTGCTTAATTCAGACAGGGGAAGCGGACGCTATTCTTGCAGGTTTGAAAAAGGAATTAGCGGCAATCGGTATTCGACCATATAACGAGGGAACACATGAGGGAATGCTACGCCATGTAGTCATTCGTAAAGCACGAGCAACGGGTGAAGTTATGGTTGTTCTTGTAACTAAAAAGAAAAAATTCCCGCAAAAAGAAGCTGCTGTTGCGACAATCCAGAAGCTTGTTCCGAACGTAACATCAATTATGCAAAACGTTAACAGCGATAAAACGAACGTTATTTTCGGTGATGAAACTGTAAACCTATGGGGTAAGGACGTTATTATTGATACAATTGGCGATGTTCGCTTTGAAATTTCAGCTCGTTCATTTTATCAAGTAAATCCTCAGCAAACGGAAGTTCTATACAAGCAAGCATTAGACTACGCTAACTTGCAGGGTGATGAACGAGTAATTGATGCTTACTGTGGTATTGGCACCATTTCATTATTCCTTGCACAAAAAGCAAAGGCTGTTATGGGTGTTGAAATTGTACCGCAAGCTATTGAAGATGCGAAGCGCAATGCAGAATTAAATGGTTTCACTAATACGTATTTTGAGGCCGGTCCAGCAGAGGAAGTAATTCCACGCTGGTATAAGGAAGGCAAAGAAGCGGATGTCCTAGTAGTTGACCCACCGCGCAAAGGCTGCGATGAGGCGCTTCTAAAGACAATTTTAGAGCAACGTCCTAAGCGTGTTGTTTATGTGTCCTGTAACCCAGCTACACTAGCACGTGACCTTCGAATTTTGGAGGATGGTGGCTATCAAACACAGGAGATTCAACCTGTAGATATGTTCCCGCATTCAACGCATGTGGAGGTTGTTACGGAACTAACTCTAAAGGAGCGATCATAATGGACGCAGCAAAAAAATGGCTCTCTATCCCGAAAGATATCAGAGAAATGCTCGTAAAAAACGTATTTTGTGGCAATTGTGGTGTAACGACAATTGTGAAGTACACGATACAAGAGGGAGAATATGCCCCTGTATTAAAGGGGAAATGCAAGACTTGTGGTAGGAATGTTGCTCGGGTGATTGATTAGTAAATGATAGAACTCTGAAAGGGTGGAGTGAATATTCCATCCTTTTTGTATAAGCATGGAAAGGTTTTTAGTTGAATCATATGCTTGAATAGAAGAGGTTACTTTTGATATATGTGATGAAAATTAAAAATTATACACCTCATAATTGGTATCAGAACAAATTACAAATGCCAAATGTACTAGTGTTTGATAATAAGTTATTGAACATGATATAAGTGTAAAAGAAGTGGAACATTGGGCTTTATATTTTATGACCAAGAGTTTGAATATGTATCGATAGTGAGAGGATTTGAGTTTGAAATGATAGATAATTTTTGGCGTGATTTACCACGACCATTTTTTGTACTTGCACCAATGGAAGATGTGACAGATGTTGTTTTTCGTCACGTAGTAAGTGAAGCGGGTCGACCGGATGTATTTTTCACAGAGTTTACAAACTCGGATAGCTATTGTCATCCAGAGGGCATGAAAAGTGTGCGTGGCCGTTTGATTTTTACAGAAGATGAACAGCCTATGGTGGCACATATTTGGGGGGATAATCCTGAATATTTCCGTCAAATGAGTATTGGCATGGCAGAGCTGGGGTTTAAAGGCATCGATATTAATATGGGCTGTCCTGTACCGAATGTGGCATCGAGAGGGAAAGGTAGTGGCCTTATTCTGCGTCCAGATGTTGCGGCGGAGCTTATTCAAGCAGCAAAAGCGGGCGGACTGCCTGTCAGCGTGAAAACACGACTTGGCTTTAGCGATGTAAATGAGTGGGAGGAGTGGCTAACGCATATTTTAAAACAGGATATTGCGAACCTTTCTATTCATTTACGTACAAGAAAGGAAATGAGCCAAGTAGATGCGCATTGGGAGCTAATTCCGGAAATTAAAAAATTACGTGACCGTATCGCACCAAATACACTAATAACAATTAATGGAGACATTCCTGACCGTCAAACGGGGCTGCAGCTTGCTGAACAATATGGTATTGATGGTGTTATGATCGGGCGAGGTATTTTTAAAAATCCTTTTGCTTTTGAAAAAGAACCAAAAGAGCATAGCAGTAAAGAGTACCTTGATCTTTTGAGACTGCAGCTAGATCTTCAAGATCAATATGCGGAAGAACTACCACGTTCAATCACAGGGCTTCATCGTTTTTTCAAAATTTATGTCAAAGGATTCCGTGGAGCTGGTGAATTAAGAAATCAATTGATGAACACGAAATCAACAGATGAAGTGCGTGCATTGCTTAATAATTTTGAATCAAACAATGTTGATTGAGATGAACGATAGATAAAAAAGAGGGGCAAAGAACCCCTCTTTTTTGTTGCTTAATATAGTTTTGTAAAGTACCGTATCCCTTCTTTATCTGTATAAAAGACTAGAGAACCCGGTCTGGGAATTTATATCAGATGATGTAAAAGACAGTATGAAGTGACGGGAAGAAAATCATGTCCTTTTTTCCTTTTTATTTTCATTTGACCATAATGGTCATTTTTGTTAAATTAAATATGACCACACTGGTCACTTCAGAAAGGAGATAATTATCATTAATTCCATATTTAACAGCCTGAAAACAGAAAAACAAGAGCGTATTATTAATGCCGCTATAAAAGAATTTGTGCAAAGTGGTTTTGACAAAGCTTCAACAAATGAAATTGTAAAAGAGGCAAGAATCTCTAAAGGTTCATTATTTAATTATTTTAATAGTAAGAAAGATCTTTATTTATATTTAATTGAATACTCTATTCAAGTCATTGAGAAAATTTATGAGCACATAGATTTGAATGAAACGGATATATTTATAAGAATTGAGAAATTAGGATTAAAAAAATTGCATATACAAAGAAAATTCCCCCAGGTGTTTGATTTTCTTTTTTCTTCAGTCCATGAGGAATCTGATGAAGTGAAGGAGGATATTAAACAAAAAGTTAATTCTATTTTCGAAGAGGGAGTTACAAAAATATATGAGAATATAGACTACTCTAAATTTCGTGAAGACATCGATATTCAAAAAGCGATTGATATTCTTAATTGGACAATGTTCGGATTTGGGGAGAAAGTAATTAATCAATTAAACAGCTTTGAAGAAGTTAGGGAGGAGTATCTCGAAGAATGGGGTAAATATTCAGAAATTTTGAAATATAGTTTTTACAAATAAGGGGGATGGATCATGAACGTGTTAGAAGTTAGAAATTTAACGAAGAAGTTTGGGAAGTCTACAGCTTTAGATGGTGTTAATTTTGAGGTGCGGAGTGGGGAGGTTTTTGGCTTCATTGGTCCTAATGGAGCTGGCAAATCAACGACGATACGGGTATTACTTGGTATTTTAAAGGCAACTGAAGGAGAAGTTGAATTATTTGGTAAAGATGCTTGGAATGAAGCAGTGGAAATCCATAAGAGATTGGCTTATGTACCGGGTGATGTCAATTTATGGCCTAATTTAACAGGTGGAGAGGTAATTGATTTATTTGTTAAATTACGGGGAACCAATAATAAAAGCAAAAGAGAAGAATTAATAAAAAAATTTGATTTAGATCCAACAAAGAAATGCCGAACGTATTCTAAAGGAAACCGACAAAAGGTTGCATTAATTGCGGCATTTTCGTCAGATGCTGATTTGTATATTTTAGATGAACCAACCTCGGGCCTTGATCCGCTGATGGAACAAGTTTTTCAGGAGTGTGTCTTGGAGGTTAAAAATAAAGGGAAAAGTGTGCTTCTTTCAAGTCATATCCTTTCTGAAGTAGAAAAATTGTGTGATAGAGTGGGAATCATTCGACAAGGTAAAATAATAGAAACTGGATCGTTAAATGAACTTCGTCACTTAACAAGAACACATATCCTTGTTGAGACAAAGAAACCCATTTCATCATTAAGTAAGTTACAAGGAATACATGATATAAAAGAAACTAATCAAGGTTTGACCTTTCAAGTTGATACGGAAGAACTGGACAGTGTCATCAGACATATTAGTCAATTTGGAATTGTAAAGTTGGAGAGTGCACCACCAACTCTTGAAGATTTATTTATGCGTCACTATGAAAGCAAAAATAATGTAGAAGGGAAAGAGACAGGGGGTGTCCATTAATGAATCAAAATAGATTTGCGAATACAGGTCAACTATCTCGATTAATTTTCCGTCTAGATAGAACAAGAGTTTCATTATGGATAGTTGGAATAACATTGTTCACAGTAATCATACCTCCTGCATTTGAAAATTTATATAAAACGCAACAGGATAGAGATACCGTTACTGAAACAATGGCCAATCCCGCAATAACTGCAATGGTAGGCACGGGTGATCTGAAAAATTATACGATTGGTGCAATGACTGCGCATCAAATGCTCATAATAACTGCGGTAATTGTTGGTTTAATGGCTATTTTACTTGTCACACGGCATACAAGAGCAGATGAAGAAGACGGTCTCATTGAAATGATTCGTTCTTTGCCATCAGGGCGCCTTTCCTACTTAAGTGCATCATTTATTGTAGCAAGTGGTACATTTATTGTTTTAGCATTATTTATAGGTTTTGGATTATATGTACTAGGAATTGAAAGTATGGATTTAGAAGGATCCTTACTTTATGGTGCTGCATTAGGCGGAACGGGGTTCATTTTTGTAGGAGTGACAGCGATTTTCGCCCAACTTTCAGAAAGCTCCCGAGGTACGATTGGATGGTCGGTTGCAGTACTACTTCTTGCTTATCTTTCTCGAGCTATCACGGATATAAGTAATGAACAATTATCATGGCTTTCTCCATTAGGGTGGGTATCGAAAGCAGAAGTATATTCATCTAATAATTGGGGACCAATATTATTAATGTTGGCTTTTGCGATCTTATTATTTATAATTGCAATTTACCTAAATAGTATTCGCGATTTAGAACAAGGGTTCATAGCATCCAAACCAGGGAAAAGTAATGCATCTCGTCTTTTACAAAGCCCGATTGGTCTAGCATTTCGATTACAGCGAACAGGCTTTATTGCATGGGCAATTGGCTTATTTACACTTGGTGCTTCTTATGGATCTATATTTGGTGATTTGGAATCCTTTTTTAAAGGGAATGAAATGTATCAACAATTGTTGCAGCAAGCAGAAGGTGCTTCCTTAGTTGAACAATTTATTCCAACATTAATGACAATCATTTCCCTGATAGCAACAATTCCTCCTATTTTGGCTATGAATAGACTTCGTGGCGAAGAAAAAAAGGGGCGTCTGGAGCATTTATTAGTTAGGGCTGTATCGAGGACTAAGCTAATTGGATCCTACTTAATACTAGCAATTGTGAATAGTTTTGTAATGATTTCCCTTAGCGCAATTGGTCTATGGGCAGCTGGTACAGTAGTTGTAGAACATGGACTTGAATTCAGTATGGTTTACAACTCAGCTCTTGTATTTTACCCGGCAATACTTGTCATGATTGGTATCGCTGCAGTACTTAATGGATTTTTACCAAGGCTTACCCATTTGATTTGGTTTTATTTAATGTATTCATTTATTGTCCTATATTTAGGAAACTTGATTCAATTTCCGAATTGGTTAGGAAAGCTATCTCCATTTGGTCATGTTCCGCATGTACCTATAGAGGAAGCAACCTTTATGCCGTTATTCCTATTAAGTGCGATTGGGGTAGGATTAATGATTATCAGCTTTATTGGTTTTCGGAAGCGTGATATTAAAAATTAGCATTACCTTCGATGGTTTTTATTTCTTTTCTAAAAAATACATTGCTTTTTCAATAATAATCTTATAGAATATAGAACGATATAAATGAACGAAATAAATTTCCTTTAATACGGTCCAGAGAGGCTGAAAAGGGCTACGTGATATTTTTTAAGCTAACAATATCTTTGTTTTCTCATGCCCTTTTTGTCCTCTGTGACAGAAGGGCTTTTTTATATTCATTCAGCAGAAGGTTCCCACCTTTGAAGGTGGTGAGAGAATGCAGATGTGGTTCCTTTTTAGTGGGTGTCCCAACACCTGCTGAATGAATATAAAGCCTCCGGACGCAATTACGCCAAGGCGAAATTGATTTATATACCTCTTTTAAAGGGAGTCCCGTGAGGCTTCAAAAGAGAATGGACAAGAATTGTATAATCCATTCCCTCAAATAGGCTAAAAGAGATCTTTATCAACAAGAAACTGGAGGATTGTAAGAATGGATTATCGTAAGAAAACAGTGGTAGCTTCAGTAGCTGGTTTAACGTTGGAAGGGATGGACATTATGTTTATCTCCTTTGCGATGACAATGATTATTTCGGAATTTAACATTGATTTCGCAACGGGTGGGCTGATTTCTTCCGTAACGAATATTGGTATGCTGTTGGGCGGTATTATTTTTGGAGTTTTAGCTGATAAGTATGGGCGGGTAAAAGTATTTACTTATACCGTCTTGTTGTTTGCGCTTGGTACAGCTTTAACTGGATTAGCAACAAATATTGAACAAATTTATATTTATAGATTTATCGCTGGTCTTGGTGCTGGGGGCGAATACGGCATTGGTATGGCTCTTGTTGCCGAGGCTTGGCCAAAGAATAAGCAAGGAAGAGCCTCTTCATATGTTAGTGTAGGTGCTCAATACGGAGTTATTTTAGCAGCGTTACTAAGTGCCGTTATTCTTCCGACTTTAGGATGGAGGGCTTTATTCTTTGTTGGTGTGGTACCTGTAATTTTCGCATTCATTGTGCGAAAAAATCTTGAGGAATCACCAGAGTGGCTGGCTTCTCAGAAAAATAAAAAAATCAACAAGCAACATGAAAAAGGTAAGTTGGCGCAACTATTTGAAACGCCTAGAACTTCGATGACGACAATCTCATTAATCGTTATGGCAACTGTTCAAATTGCTGGTTACAATGGCTTAATGATTTGGTTGCCATCTATGTTGCAAAAATCTCAAGGTCTATCCGTTTCAAGCTCGGCACTTTGGACAATTAGCACAGCAGTCGGCATGATTATCGGGATGTTAACATTTGGACGATTTATGGACCGATTTGGAGCAAAGCGTGCTTTTGGTTTCTTTTTACTTGCTTCAGCATGTGCTGTATTTTTATACTCTTATGCCACAGGAAGTATCGCAATTTTAATCGGTGGTGCAATTGTCGGCTTCTTCTCAAATGGTATGTTTGCAGGGTATGGAGCTTTAATTAGTAGCTTTTATCCAGTGCAAATTCGAAGTACAGCTACAAACACGATTTTTAACTTCGGTAGAGCAATTGGAGGGTTTTCGCCGATCTTTGTTGGATATATTCTTCAAAGTTATGATATGACGATCGTTATGATCTACTTAGCTGCCTTATATTGCATTTCCTTTATCGTGATGCTAACTCTAAAAAAAGAGGCAAGCGAGGCTTTACAACCGGTTGAAATTAATTAAATCAATTATGCCTCGGCATAATTGCGTCTGGAATCGGCTTTGTGCTTAGGCCTGCGTGAGGGCCGACACGATGTCGGTCATTTCGGTAATGCCACAGGACGTGGCGTTTTTACCGATACAGGTCAGTTAGCCGTTATCGCATGGATGCGATGATTTTAGGCTAACATCCTCTAAGAATCCCTTTCCGATTCCGTGACATCCGCCGGAGAGGCTTTGGGTCAACATGATGTTGGTCACTCAGTCGTTGCCACAGGACGTGGCGTTCTTAGACTGAGTTCCTCTATTTCAACGGATGTTTGGACACCCGCTGAAAGAAGTTAAAACAATGAAAGAACGAATTCCAATTTTAAAAAAGGGATTCGTTCTTTTTAAATTTATTATTATAATAAACCTTTTGAACGTTTTTCAGCCATTTCTACGAGGCGTTTTGTAATTTCTCCTCCAACTGAACCGTTTGCACGAGAAGAGGCTTCTGGCCCTAATTGTACATTAAATTCTTGTGCGATTTCATATTTCAATTGATTAACGGCTTCATGTACACCGGGAACTAGAAGCTTATTTGAACTACGATTAGCCATTTATCTCACCTCCTTGTGATTAGAATGGTCGAGAGTTGGCTAATCATACATGTTAAAAAATAAAATGCACATTCTAAATACTATAGTAAAGTAACTTTTGGAAAGCTAACTAAAATTGTGAATGTCTCTGTTATAATAAAGTAATGCTTCAATTTCGAGGATATGATTATTAGAAGCGCTTTTACAGTCAAAATGGAGGTTTTTTAAATGACGAACAATGATATTTTAATTCGTTTAAGATATGCATTAGATATTAAAAATAAAGACATGGTAGAAATTTTTAAGTTAGGCGGCATGGACTTTACGAAGGAAGAAGTATTGAACATGCTTATTAAAGTTAATGATGAGGAAGAAGCACCAGAAGAATACATCAAGTGTAATAATAAAATGGTAGAGGCTTTTCTAAATGGATTTATTACATTTAAACGAGGTCCGCAAAAGTCTAAGTCTGGTCAACCAGAAGGACCACTACCTGTTTCAGGAAAAGAGAGCCCTAATAATATGCTGTTAAAGAAAGTGAAGATTGCGTTAGCCTTAACGAGTGAGGAGATGCTCGATATTCTATATGATGGAGGCGTCAGCGTTTCGAAAGGTGAATTAGGTGCCATTTTAAGAAATCCAAGTCATCGTAACTATAAAGAATGTGGCGATCGCTTTGTGAGAAATTTCTTAAGAGGGCTAACAGATAAATATAGAGATTAAAACAACGTTCTCTTTGAATTGTCAAGTGCATTTTTTGATAAAGAACTAATGAATTAATGATTAACAAAGCAGCTGCAATTTTGCAGTTGCTTTTTTGTGAAAGTTTTTACGTAAAAAACTTCGTTACGATAAAAATATTCTGCAAAAAGCATATTTTTCTTAGTTGAATATGGTTGACAGTTTGTGACGAAATTGTGTACACTATAAATGACATAAAGTTGTCACAAAGAGGAAAAATAAATGTTCACGAACAGAGGGGTGCTTTTATGTTTGGTTTAAACATTTTATTAGTTGCTATCGCATGTGTTACGATCCCACTTGTTGTTGCTTCAGTGATGTTAGACATTTTTTATGCAGAAAAGAAACAAGTTCGTTTTTCATTACGCCGTACATCTATGTGGTATTCCTGCATGTTTGCTTTATCATTTATACCGTCAGTCTTATACATGACACTAAAATAGAAAATATCTTTAATTTGAATAATCATTTAGGGGTAATTGATTATTTAAAATTATAGTAGCAGCTACAATATTGCGTTGTAGCTGTTTTTCATTTCTCTGAAGAGAATTGTGGATGAGCCGAGAAAATTATGTAATTGTATTCATTCATACTAATGGTAGGCAGTAAAGAGGAATTAAAGGAACATTCAAATTGATAATTATTAATAAATAAAAATTTGGAAACACGAGAGCATTAATTTTTAATGCCCTTGTGTTTTTTTTTTTGCAGAACATTACACTTAAAAATGACCAATTTTAGCTAGTTTTAGCAAAAAAATAAATTTTTTTGGGAATATCAACATTGTAATAGGGGAAATATTGTAAAATTTATTGTTACCAAAATTAAAAAGTAAGTTTTACTAGGATAATGAAAATGTAAAGGAGTTCAACGATGAGAAGTAGCTTAAAAATTAAAATGTTAATGGTATTTTCAATTTTACTCGTTAGTTCGTGTTTACTGATTAGCTTTTTTATTTACCGTTCTTCATTGGAGCTAGTGAAAGAAACAGTTGGTGAACAAAACTTAAATATGATTGATCAGGCGAACTCAAAGATAGACGTTAAAGGCTATCAAAGTTTAGAAATTGGTGCAAAAAAAGATGACTATTATTATGAATTACAAAAAGAATTAGGCTTGGTTAAAGAGCTTCATAAGGCATCTAATTTGTATACGATGACTCGGATAAAAAATGGTGACGGATATGACTATTATTATATGGTAGATAGTATACCGAGTGAGGATTCAACGATTGGCGTTAAAGAGGAATTATCAGAATCTTATCCTCAGATGAAGCAAGCATTCGAAACAGGGCAAGTACAATTTCAACTATCAAATGATTCACAATACGGACCGATGCTTGCCATCTATGCGCCGATAAAAAATGAGGCTGGAGAAGTTGTAGGATTAATAGGAGCAGATTTAGATGCCACAGATGTTTATGCGGACATGAATGCTAATCATATGAAAATTATATTGATTACGCTAATTGTATTAATAGTAGGTATCTGTATTGTTTATTTCTTCACAGATTATTTAACGAAGCCAATAAGAAAATTAACATCACAAGTAAAACAGGTTGGCAATGGTGATTTAACCTTAAAAATAGAAACAGATCGAAAAGATGAAATTGGAGTTTTAACAAATGCATTCCAGCAAATGGTGCTGGATTTACAAAATATTATCATTGGAATCAATTCTAGCTCTAAGCAGTTAATCGATACGACTAATGGAGTGGCTAATAGTAGTGAAAAGGCAACTGAGGCGATTAGTCATATTTCAGCCTCCATCCAGGAAGTATCGGCTGGAGCACATGCACAACATAAAAGCTCAGAGGAAAGCTCTGCTACATTAGAGCAAATGTCGGAGGGCATTCAACAAATTGCCGAGGCTTCTTTAAATGTATCTCAATTATCATCTATTAGCTTACAAAATGTAGAGCTTGGAAATGGAAATATTGAAAAAGTAATTCATCAAATGAATATTATTAATGAATCCGTTCAATTATCCGCAAATGCAATTAAAAAACTAGAGAATCAATCAAATGAAGTATCACTTATTATCAATATGATTCGTGATATTGCTTCACAAACTAATCTACTTGCATTAAATGCTGCGATTGAAGCGGCTAGAGCTGGTGAATCTGGAAAAGGTTTCGCCGTAGTAGCTGAAGAAGTAAGAAAGCTTGCGGAGCAATCAGAAAAATCGGCAAATAGTATATCAAATTTAATTTCCAAAATAAATGAGGATACGAGCTTAACGGTGCAAACTATGAATGTTGTAACAGGAAATGTAGAAGACGGTTTACAAGCTGTTGAAGAAGCTGGAAAATCATTTGAAAGTATTCTCCAATCTATTCAGGGTGTAGTATCTCATACCAAACAAGTTTCCGAAACCTCAGAAGAAATGTCCGCATTTTCTGAGGAGATTACAGCAGGAGTTATGGAAACAACGATGCTCGCTAATAAGGCTGCACAGGCAACCGAAAGTGTTGTAGAGCGTACGATGGAGCAAGAAAACTACAATCAAGATATCCTCCATTCTGTTTTAAAACTGAACAAAATGGCAGAAGAACTTGAAAAATCTGTTTCAAAGTTTGATGTAGATGCTAAAAACACAGATATTTCCCACAGAAATTAAGAATGAAAAGATAATCGTTAGAATAAAATTTCTATTAACGTGGATGAAATAATCCTATCGATTATCTTTTTGAGGGTGGGATATGGATGAAAACCTTTTTTCTTTTACTTCTAGGAACCATCTATTTATTACTAGCAAAGTCAGTCGAAACGGCTATATTTAGTAACGTATATTTTTTAATTGGTTTAGGACTATTAATAGCAGGAATTATTCGATATGTTAAAGAACGATATATCTATAACAATAGATTTAATGAAATGAAGGAGGCCAGTGAGGAGGAGCTTATGGCTATCCCTCATACGCATTGCATCATCTCAAATGATTGTTTAAATGCTTTATTACTAAATGAACCTACAAATACACTTTTCCTCGTAAGTAGAGAAGATTTAGAAGAAGATTTGATTAAAAAAGAAATCTCATTCAATAAAATATATGAAGTTGCTATAGTAGAGGACGAAATGTATATTGCTAGGACTAGCAATAGTTTAATAAGTGGTTCATTACTTGGTGAAGATCTGGATTTAGAAGAAGAGGAATACGATGAAGAGGACCCTGAGTATAACACTGTGTCTCAATTGACGTTGAAAATTGTTGCTGATAACTTATCTGATCCCATTCTTGAATATGTTTTTCTAGATAACGGTGAGCCTATATCAAGAGAAGAAGATGAGTATCAAGAAGCGCTAGAGTTATGTGAGGAGTGGTTTCAAAAGATCAGTGTTATTATAAAACGTTATGAGCTTGAAAGGGTACCGATTAGACAGTGGCAATAAACTAATATGTAGTAAAGAAAGCTATCTCGAACGTAATGTCGAGATAGCTTTTTTAACTTCTAGGATAATCTAGAGTGATGATCCGGTATTAGCTCAAAGTGCTCGGGGTACCAAAGAAATCACTTATAGAGACCTAAAAGTTCACCTTCTCTAAATTACAGTGTATAGAATCAGTACCCAGTACCTAAATTTTAAATTGCTGTAATTGAATATTTAGCTCTTCAGCCATACCAGCGAGTTGATTTGCACTCCTTGAAATTTCCTCCATAGTAGCGGCAGTTTCCTCTACAGTTGCTGTTGTTTGTTCTACACCGGCTGCAGACTCTTGAGAAATAGAAGCCATTTCATCAACAGAGACATTGATAGATTCGGAATTTTGAGCAACATTATTTAAATTGCCTGAAATGGTATTTATGTTAACAATCATTTCTTCAACGGCTTCCGAAATTTGGTCAAATGTTTCATTTGTTTGATTTAGTTGGGCGGTTCCTCTTTTTACTTCCTCATAGCCGGATTGCAGAGCGGTTGTTACATTGCCAGTTTCACCTTGAATACGGTTGACGATTGTTGAAATATCAGTGACAGAAAATTGTACTTGTTCTGCAAGCTTACGAACTTCATCGGCTACAACTGCAAAACCTTTTCCATGCTCTCCTGCACGAGCTGCTTCGATGGCAGCGTTTAAGGCAAGTAAATTTGTTTGATTTGAAATATCATCAATGACAGAAACAAGCTTGGAAATTTCAGCGGACTGCACATTTAAGCCTTCAACTTTTTTCACAGAATCTAACACAATCTCATTAATAGCTGCCATTTGTTGTGTTGATTGTATCATTAAGTCTTTGCCTGTTGTCGTTAGTTTTTGTACATGACTTGAATGTTCTTTTAATTCAATGCCTTCCTGTGTTGTTTCATGAATACTACGTTGGAAAGAAGCCATTGTTTCGGCTAAATCACCTGCTGTCGATGCTTGTGTTTCTGTGCCAGAGGCTAGCTCCTGCATAGTCACGGTAATTTGTTCTGTACCTGATTGCACTTCATTAGAAGATTGGGCCAGCTCTTCGCTGCTAGCTGCTACTGTTTCGGAAACAGTATAGATGGAGCTAATCGTTTGCTTTAATTTTTCATTCATTTCATTGGCGGAAAGCATTAATTGACCAATTTCATCACGATGAGTTATTGGAAGTAGTTCATGTTGCAAATTGCCATCCGCTAATTCGCTCATGCGCGTTGAGACAATCGTAATAGGCTTAGAAATATTTCTAGCAGTGACAATGGCGATTAGGACACCTGCGACTGTCAATACTATGCTAACAATCAGTCCGATTGTTTTATTGTTTAAACTTGTTGATACTACGTCATCGCCTACCTTAGTAATTGCATCTGAGTGTTTATTGGCTAATTCTTCATAACCAACACGAACTTCGGTTACAAGATTATTGATAGCTGTTAAATTTTTCAATGCTAAATTTTTATCACCTTTTTTATAAACATCGAATACTTCGGTATTTACACGATTGCTCCATGTACGTGCCATTTCTACAAGCGCCGCACGCTCAGGCGTATTTTCGTATTTCTCCACAATGCTATTGTTTTCTTCAGCAATTTGACGATATTCATTAAAAGTTTCTATGTATTTTTCTTCACCAGATACAACATAACTTAAAGCTGCGGAGAGACGAACACTCATAGACATTGCTAAGTTTTTACTTGCGGTTAAGACAAGTAAATCTTCTTGCACTAAAACTTCTGCTTGTTTTTCCATCTTATTATTAGAAAAGTAGGTATAGGTTGTAAAACAAACAACTAATACTAATAAAAGAAGAAATGCACTTAATATTCGGGCTTTAAGTGTTTTAAACTGAAATATTCCCTTCATCTTTTCCCATCCTTTTATTGTTCATTTTCAATGTAGAACTGTAAAAAAATCGAAATAATAATTGTTATAGTACAAATATAGTTTATAACTAATTAGATATATACATAAGCCCTTTTAACGGGAAAATTTAAAAATGGTTTTTTAGTACAATAACAAATCTTGGTTATGAATGATAGATAGTTAAATATATACGTCTAAATAGAAATTCTGATGTTTTTTTAATGCCTTTATGTATTTATACCTAACTGATGAGCTTTTATAAACTTGCTCCTATTATTATCCATATTTTAGCTTGAATGGTATAATTGTTCCGAAAAACAATGCGATTATAGGAGGGATATGGTATGAACAAATGGTTCAAAATAATAGGCTTCGTGATATTTGTGAGCTTTATTGGCAATACTTCAGCAAATGCGGCTTCTTCTACGTCTCTTTTTGTCAACGGTAAAGCTGAGTATGACTTTATTACGGTTGAAGGACGAACAATGGTTAAATTAAGGTCTCTGAGCGACCCGTCATGGCCTGTGCTCGCTTATGATCCTAAGACCGGTGTCGTCACGATTCAAAATAAAGATAAGAGTAAGAAAGTGCAGCTTGTGGCGGGAAGAAAAACAGCAACAGTTAATGGGAAGGCGATAAAATTAGACGCTGCAGTAGTAAACAAAAACGGTAGCACGTATGTGCCGATTCGTTTCATTAGCGAGACACTTGGCGGTTATGTCTATTACAATAACAAAGATAAACGGGTTATAGTCCGTACACCTGCGGGTCAGGAAGAATACGAGACACTGATGCACGGGGATCTCACGAAGGCGCGTCATATTGCGCTTGGACTAGAAAAACTCACAGAGGAAGCGCCACCTCTTCATGCTGGAGAAGGGTATAATTACTTCTATTACACGTTTCCAGAAGGAGAAGCATTGCGTTTCACGCTGGATCTCGCCGGCTATAGCGATGCTTATTATGAAGTGAATAATGAAGGTCTGGCCGTCATTAAATGGCAGAAGGATGATGTGGCGAAACGAGAGTGGGGAGCGAAACCAACCTTTAAAAGCTATGTTTATTTCTTGGACGAGTATATGCATGGCTTATTCACTTATGGAATTGTAGACGCTCAGGGCAAAGATACGGAGCTGGGAAAATTCAGTCAGGAAAATTGCAACAATAACAATTGCAACAAACTAGTTCTAAAAATTGAAGGTGAGAAACGGACAGATCAGAGGTGAAAAGCTTGTGGTAGATTAGCGACTGAGCTCGGCTAAAAACTTTAGAAATTACCGGATATATGTATAAAAAAGAAGGATGGATAAAGTCAATTTTATCTATCCTTCTTTTTTATGTGTAACATTTAATTACTGTTTTCCTTTGCTTTTTTTGCTAGTCGTTCCCATTGTAGTAATGATGGATATGGATCAAATGCCCATTCTGTACGTCCATTGAATTTGTAGATGCCGTAGTGAAGATGAGGCGGGAATTTTCCAGACGTTCCTTCTTTACCGTAGCCAGAACTACCAACATAACCGAGAACAGTTCCAGGCTCGACAAAGTCGCCTACTTTAATTTTCTTATTATAACTACCAAGATGGGCATAATAATGGTATGAGTTATGATTATCTCGAATTCCTATACGCCAACCACCAAATTGGTTCCATCCTTTTATTTCCACTACTCCATAAGAGGTAGAAACCACTGGAGTACTATAACTAGCGAAAATATCTGTTCCTTCATGAATACGGCGTCCACCCCAGCCCCTATTGGCACCCCATGTACTCCGATAGCTGTAATCGTAATTAGTAGGGATTGGGAATGTATGGGCATCGAGCTCAGTTGTTTTGAAATGACTATACATTTTGGAAATGGTGAAGATTTGATTTACGGCCTGTTCACTTCCGTAATACTCCCATAAAGCTAATTTAAAGTCCTCATCAGTTGTTCCGAATTTACTTAAAAATGTAGCCATAGAGAAAATTATATCGACATCATCCTTTGGGCTGGCAACTCCGTCACCATTGCCATCTAGTCCCATCCCGCCAAAGTAACTAATTGTTTCCGGGCGAGTATCATCTCGAACAGGATTTAAAGCACCTGACCAATATTCATCAGAAAATTGAATGGCAACGATACCATCTCGTTTCGGAATATCTTTCCGAACTGATTGTAAATTTCGTTCATATTGGTCAATGGCTGCTAAGAAATGCCATGGGATAAGTAATTCGTCAAATTGTACGTAATAGGCCATACGTTGTTGCACAATTTCTTCTTGGGTGGGTTCGTCTTTTGCTAATGCAATAGTGGGGGGAGTAAAGCTCCATAAAAACATCCATGATAAAAAGAATATAAAATGGCGATTCAATAATGGACCTCCTTTCTAACGTTAGAATAACCGAATTTTTTATCTTCATTCAGTACTTTTTGTGGGAAAACGAAGCGGTAGAAATGAGCAATTTTTGTGAAAAAAACATCATAACAATAACTGTTTCGACTTATCATCAAAAATCGGAAGTAACATTTGTTGAAAGTAAGTTGATTGGAGTGAGGGCTGGGCGACTCTTCGGGGATCAGCGTCACAGATGAGACCCTGTAGCGAAGCGAAGCGGCTCATCGGACGCCCCCAGGAAGCTTTGCTCTGTGCGAAAGCGAAGCGACAGCAATTGTTTTATCTGTGCGAAAGCGTAGCGACAGCAACAACAAAGCGCCCAGCCGGAACGGAAATCAACCCCTCGTTTTGCCGAAGAGCCATAATTATTTTATTTAGCGTTTAAATTCCTGTTTTTCAGAGGAGAAAAATTATAGGCAATAAGAAGAAACTTCGACAAAGAAAAAGTATTGGGTATCATAATGCTATTTCCTTCATACTATGTTATAAATCAAGCCCTGAATGGAGGGAAGGCTATCAACATTTTAGATAAAGTGAAAAGCTATCGCGAAGAAGAAAATCGGCTAAAGTGGGAAGGTACATTTGCAGATTACTTAAACATCATCAAGGAAAGACCTGAAGTTGCTCAAACAGCCCATTCACGCGTCTACAATATGATAAAAAGTGCTGGTGTAGAGGAACGCGATGGGCAAAAAATGTATGAATTTTTCGGTCAAGAAATTTTTGGGCTTGAAACAGCAATTGAAAGACTGGTGGAGGAATATTTCCATCCAGCAGCGCGAAGATTGGATGTTAGAAAACGTATTTTGTTATTAATGGGACCAGTAAGTGGTGGTAAATCAACAATAGTGACCTTGTTGAAACGTGGACTCGAGCATTTTTCGAGAACAGATGATGGTGCAGTTTTCGCAATTAAGGGATGTCCAATGCATGAAGATCCTCTACATTTAATACCACATCATTTGCGTAATGATTTTTATGAGGAGTATGGTATACGAATTGAAGGAAGCTTATCGCCTTTAAATACGATGCGTCTTGAAAAGGAGTACGATGGACGTATTGAAAATGTGATGATTGAACGTATTACTTTTTCTGAAGACAAACGTGTGGGCATAGGAACATTTACGCCATCAGATCCAAAATCGCAGGATATTGCAGATTTAACAGGTAGTATTGATTTCTCAACAATCGGAGAATTTGGTTCAGAATCTGACCCTCGTGCTTATCGCTTTGACGGTGAGTTAAATAAGGCAAATAGAGGTATGATGGAGTTCCAAGAAATGTTAAAGCTCGATGAAAAATTCTTGTGGAATTTATTATCTTTAACACAGGAAGGTAATTTTAAAGCAGGTCGATTTGCATTAATTAGTGCAGATGAGTTAATTGTTGCGCATACAAACGAAACGGAGTATCGTTCATTTATTTCAAATAAAAAGAATGAGGCGTTACATTCACGTATTATTGTTATGCCGATTCCGTATAACTTAAAAGTTAGTCAGGAAGAATTAATTTACCAAAAAATGATTAGAGAAAGCGATATGTCACATGTTCATATTGCGCCGCATGCATTGAAGGCCGCAGCAATCTTTTCGGTTCTAACAAGACTGGAAGTACCGAAAAAACAAGGTGTGGATCTTATTAAAAAAATGCGACTGTACGACGGAGAAAATGTGGAGGGATTTAATTCCGTTGACTTAGAGGAGCTTAAAAAAGAGTTTCCGAACGAAGGCATGAACGGTATTGATCCACGGTATATTATTAATCGTATTTCTTCTGCTATTATCCGAAAAGAGATACCATCTATTAATGCGTTAGATGTTCTGCGTGCACTTAAGGATGGGCTTGACCAGCATGCTTCCATTTCTCAGGAAGATCGAGAAAAATATATGAACTATATTGCAGTTGCTCGAAGAGAGTATGATGAAATTGCCAAGAATGAAGTGCAAAAAGCATTCGTTTATTCATATGAAGAGTCTGCAAAAACATTGATGAATAATTACCTCGATAATGTAGAGGCGTTTTGTAATAAAAATAAAATTTTCGATCCATTGACTGGTGAGGAAATGAATCCGGATGAAAAATTAATGCGCTCTATTGAGGAGCAAATAGGCATTTCGGAAAATGCGAAAAAAGCATTCCGTGAGGAAATATTGATTCGTATTTCTGCGTATGCTCGAAAAGGTAAACGTTTTGACTATAATTCTCATGAAAGATTACGAGAAGCAATACAGAAGAAACTATTTGCGGATCTTAAGGATGTCGTGAAAATTACAACATCCTCAAAAATGCCGGATGAATCACAGCTGAAGAAGATTAATGAGGTTGTAGCAAGACTTGTTGATGAGCATGGCTATAATACAACATCTGCTAATGAATTATTGCAGTATGTAGGTAGTCTGTTAAATCGTTAGTGGCTTTGACCTATTCAGTGGAAACGATAAGACTATTGATAGGAATGAATAGGAGTGTCCCATTTTAGGGCACTCCTTTTATCTTCATTTTAACTTCTTTCAGCATTTATTTTCTGTAGCGAAAGCGAAGCGTCAGTTACATTTATTTTCTGTAGCGACAGATACAGAAGACTCCCACCTCTATAGTGGTGAGATAAATGCGGTTTTAAGTCACTTTTCAGCGGGTGTCCAAACATCCGCTGTGATAGAGGAACTCAGTCTAAGAACGCCACATCCTGTGGCACCGACTGAGTGACCAACATCGTGCTGCTGACGCTGCGTTAGCACTACGCTTTCGCGCAAAAAACATCTGTTGGCCTAAAGCCTCCGGCGGATGTCACGGAATCGAAAAGGAGTTCTTTGTGCAAGCACAAAGCCGATTCCGGACGCATTGTTTATCTGCGCGAAAGCGTAGCGACAGCGGCAATTATGCTGAGGCATAATTGTTAGTTCAAGAAAGCGAATCACTAGCATAGTATAGAAAAAGCGAATTTGATAGATGGGTGAGGATAAAAATGACTGAAAACGAAAATAAACGCTTTGCCATTTCTCAGGAAAATTGGTCCCTCCATCGTAAAGGGCACCAGGACCAGCAACGGCATATGGAAAAAGTAAAAGATGCTATTAAGAATAATTTACCTGATTTAGTTAGTGAAGAAAGTATTGTCATGTCCAATGGTCGCGAGGTAATTAAAATACCTATACGTTCACTTGATGAATATAAAATTCGATATAACTATGATAACTCCAAGCATGTTGGGCAAGGTCAAGGAGACAGTAATGTAGGTGATGTGGTTGCACGTGATGGCAGCAAAGGCAATCAGGCTAATGGTAAAGGAAAAGAAGCTGGTGACAAACCAGGCCATGATTATTATGAAGCTGAAGTAAGCATTGAAGAGGTTCAAAATGTGTTATTTAACGAGCTTGAGCTACCCAACCTACAGCAGAAAGAAAAAGCGGATATTAAGACGGAAAAAATTGAGTTTAACGATATTCGGAAAAAAGGTTTAATGGGAAATGTCGATAAAAAGCGCACAATCCTCAATGCGCTAAAGCGTAATTCTATGAAAGGAAAACCAGAAATTACGCCGATTCATAATGATGATTTACGTTTTAAAACGTGGGATGAAGTGGAAAAACCTGAATCGAAGGCAGTGGTCCTTGCCATGATGGATACAAGTGGCTCGATGGGTTCCTTCGAAAAATATTGCGCAAGGAGCTTCTTCTTTTGGATGACAAAATTTTTGCGTTCCAAGTATGAAACAGTGGAAATTGAGTTTATTGCGCATCATACCGAGGCAAAAGTAGTGACAGAAGAGGAGTTTTTTACGAAGGGAGAAAGCGGTGGAACGATTTGTTCATCTGCCTATATAAAGGCATTGGAACTAATTCGGGAAAAGTATAATCCTGCTCGCTATAATATTTATCCAGTACATTTTTCAGATGGTGAAAATATATCGATGGATAATGAAAAGTGCTTGAAGCTAGTGGGAGAGTTAATGGAAGTATCGAGCATGTTTGGATATGGTGAAGTCAATCAGCATAATCGCTTCTCTACACTTATGTACACTTACAAAAAAGTAGATGACCCTAAATTTAGATATCATATTTTGAGAAAAAAAGGCGATGTGTACGATGCCTTAAAAAGCTTTTTCAAAAAAAATGAATCTTAAATCATGTTCAAAGGAGGGGGCGGAAAAGTGGAGATGAAAGAGCTTGAACGAGCAATTGATGAAATTACAGAAATTGCCTCAAGCTTTGGCTTAGATTTCTTTCCAATGCGCTATGAAATTTGTCCGGCAGATATTATTTATACATTTGGCGCATATGGTATGCCTACTCGATTTTCACATTGGAGCTTCGGTAAACAATTTCACAAAATGAAGCTCCAATATGATTTAGGGCTAAGTCAAATCTATGAGCTAGTGATTAATTCAAACCCATGTTATGCATTTTTACTTGATACAAATACGTTAACACAAAATAAATTGATAATTGCGCATGTATTGGCGCACTGCGATTTCTTTAAAAATAATGTACGCTTCTCCAATACTAGAAGAGATATGGTGGAGAGTATGACTGCAACAGCTGAACGGATAGCTGGCTATGAAAGAGAATATGGAAAGGAAGAGGTCGAACAATTTTTAGATGCGGTTTTAGCGATTCAGGAGCATATCGACCCTTCCCTTATACGACCAAAGTTGTCTTGGAATACGGAGGATCTTGACGAGGATATTCCACAAGCAAAATCACCGTATGATGATCTCTGGCGTTTAGACGATAAGGAAAAAGAGTATAAATCGGTAAGGCGAAAAATAAAGCAATTCCCGCCAAAGCCAGAAAAAGATATATTGCTATTTTTAGAGGAGCACAGTCGAGAAATCGAGGACTGGCAGCGAGATATATTAACAATGATGCGCGAGGAAATGCTTTATTTTTGGCCACAATTAGAGACTAAAATTATGAATGAGGGCTGGGCTTCTTTTTGGCATCAACGCATCATGCGTGAGCTTAAGCTAACGACAGCGGAAACGATTGAGTATGCAAAATTAAATGCAGGTGTTGTACAGCCTTCAAAAACATCCATTAATCCTTATTACCTTGGTGTGAAAATATTTGAGGATATTGAAGAGCGCTATAATCATCCAACGGAAGAGATGAGTAAGCTAGGTGTACAACCGAACTCTGGACGGGAGAAAATGTTTGAGGTTAGAGAGATAGAATCGGATATATCCTTTATCCGTAACTATTTGACGAAGGATTTAGCAAAACGAGAAGATCTTTATTTGTTCCAGAAAAAAGGCAATGAATACCGTATTACAGATAAGGAGCATGAAATGGTGCGAGATCAGCTCGTATCGATGCGTGTAAACGGGGGATTCCCATATATCGTCGTTAAAAATGGAGATTACCTTCGTAACGGAGAGCTCTATTTAGTGCATGGCTATGAGGGAATGGAGCTCGATCCACACTACTTAGAAAACGTTTTGCCCTATATTTATCAGCTATGGGGGCGTCCTGTTCATCTAGAAACAAATGTGGATGGAAAGCCAATGCTTTATTCATATGATGGCACAAAAAATTATAAACGCAATGTGTGAGGCGTAATTCCTTGGTGGATAATCAAAACAAAAAACTTCTATCTGTCGGTATGAAACATTCCTATGGATAGAAGTTTTTTATAGTTAAGGATAAATGTTATTGCCATAATGTAGAGGTGATTTCCGTTCCGACTGGGCGCTTTGTTGCTGACGCTTCGCTTTCGCACAGATAAAACATTTGCCGCTGACGCTTCGCTTTCGCGCAGATAAAACATTGTTGCTGACGCTTCGCTTTCGCACAGATAAAACATTTGTTGCTGACGCTTCGCTTTCGCRCAGATAAAACATTGCCGCTGACGCTTCGCTTTCGCGCAGATAAAACATTGCCGCTGACGCTTCGCTTTCGCGCAGATAAAACATTGCCGCTGACGCTTCGCTTTCGCGCAGATAAAACATTTGTTGCTGACGCTTCGCTTTCGCACAGATAAAACATTGTTGCTGACGCTTCGCTTTCGCACAGATAAAACATTGTTGCTGCCGCTTCGCTTTCGCACAGAGCAAAGCTTCCTGGAGGTATCTGAGAAGCCCAATAAACTTTATTCGTTTGTATTTTCATCTAACAATGGAGAGGACTCATTTTCATCTTCACTACTTTCACTATGATTCGAAGATGAATGGATATCGCTGTCGATTACTCGGCTATCTCTTACTTTTATTCCTTGTTGTCCGCCAGCTTCATCATTATCGTCACCAGCAATACCGCTTCTGCCGTTTCCATCGGCGAATTGGGAGTTTATATTTCTAGTACTACCGTTTATGGCATTTTGACCGCCTTGGTTGGCATTAGTACCTACATCCTTATTGATTTGTCCTCCACCTTCAGCTCTTTGTTCAAAATGGATTTCTTTATTGCCAATATTAATAGTAAGATGGATGGTAATATGATTTTTAGATGGATCCTTTGAATGTTCATTATCAGGCATAATTTTCACCTCCTTTATTTTAGCATTACTATTAAGTTATTAATCTTTCACAAGCTTACTTGTTCATGTAGCCCTAAGATGTAGAAATAATGTGAGGGAATGGAGACTGAAAAACTGTTCCTTATCGTAAAATTTGATAAAATGAATAGGATTTGAATATAAGAAGAACTGGAACGGTGAATCAACGTTGAGAACATTTAAAAAGGTTTATATAGAAATAACGAGTGTCTGTAATTTAGCATGTAGCTTTTGTCCTCCAACTGCTCGTGCAAAGGGACTTATTAAAGTAGAACAATTTAATAAAATATTGGATGAAATACGTCCTCATACGAAATATATTTATTTGCATGTAAAAGGAGAGCCACTTTTACACCCACGTATTGATCAGCTACTTGACGCAGCGCATGAGAAAGGTTTTAAAGTTAACATTACAACGAACGGTACACTGATTAAAAAGAATCGTGAAAAGATATTAGGGAAACCAGCCTTACGCCAAATCAATTTTTCTTTGCATAGTTTCGACGGTCATGAGGGATCGGAAAATCGTGAGAAATATTTAGGGGATATATTAGATTTTGTGCGCGCTTCGAAAGACTATAATACAATTATTTCATATCGTTTATGGAATTTACAAAAGGATAGTGAAACGGATATTGCGGCACGAAGAAATCGTGAAACGCTCGAAATTCTAGAAAATGAATATAATCTTGATTATCGCATCGAAGAAAAAGTGCAGCCCGGTAAAGGTGTAAAGATAGCTAATAATATTTATTTAAATCAGGATCATGAATTCAAGTGGCCAAGCTTACTGGAGCCGGAGGATGAAGGCAAAGGCTTTTGCCATGCACTGCGAAGCCAAGCAGCTATATTAGTGGATGGTACAGTAGTACCGTGCTGTCTTGATGGTGAGGGTGTTATTAATTTGGGGAATGTGAACGAGAAATCCTTCACAGACATTGTTGAAGGCGAACGTGCAAATAATATTGTCGACGGATTTTCACGTAGAGAAGCGGTTGAAGAGCTATGTAGAAAATGCGGCTATCGTCAAAAATTTGGAATGTAATAGAAAGATCCATTTGGTTTTAGACTAAATGGATTTTTTATATGGCCAAAATAATGGCATGCCAATATTATAAATCAGGCTCATCACCAAAACTAATGGATGACACATTTGTTAAAACGTATGCCATATAGAGGTGGATATTAGCCGCATTAAAGCAGTATATCAAGAATTTCCGAAAAATAATTTATAGCTAGGCGTCAAAACAGCTCCAACGTCATTGACTATTGGAGCTGTTTTTCTTTGATTGTGAATCAATAGTATCTAAAAAATCCTTCGTAATGCGTACTACGTATTTCACTTCGTCTAAATTGCGCTCCCTTAATACTGAACGATGTATGTCAAGCACAAGGTTCTTTTCTTCAATATCAGTAACACCAGATAATTTTTGAAAATTAAAAAGCTCCTCAGGGGCAATATCTAATGCTTTCATCAGCGTTTCTAAAGTGCTTAATGTGATATTAGATTGCCCGTGTTCAATATTTGAGATTCGTCCTTTACTAAAACCTAGTTTCCCCGTCTTTTCTGCTACTTCTTCCTGACTTAGCCCTTTGGAAACCCTAATAATTCGGAGTTGTTCGCCTACTAGCTTTAAAAAGTCTGACATATGATTCACCTCTATGTAAAAAGCTAGTGAAAAACATTAAAAATGCCTATACCATTATAGTGGTATAATAGAGATAATGTTACATTAAAATGGTACAATGATTAGTAGTAAGTTTTTATTGAGAGAAAAGACTTACGCAAAATAGTGTTGGTGATTCTTCAGTAGCTTGTTTTAGGGTATAACTAATTAAGTTAAGGATTGGAGGATTCAGGCATGGTAAAGTGTTATCGATTAGATGAAGTTGCTAAAATAGAAGAGGGGAAAATAGTACCGAAGAAAAAGTATTTTACAAACGTCGGAGTACCCCTAATTACAGCAGAAAATTTAAAAAAGTTAATGTTACATGGTGATATTGAACAATTACCAAAAGTTAATATTACATTTAAAAAACATTTTAATTGTGCACCAGTACCAGCTAACACCATCATTCTTACTAAAGCTAATTTGAAGGAAACAAATAAATATATATATCAATGCGAAACTGAAATATGTATTGCAAATGATATCGTTGCTATTATTCCAAATGAAACAATTATTTTAAGTGATTATTTATTACACTTTCTCAGATGGTATCAAATTAATAAAGAATGGCATCATTTGTACCATATACCCATTGATATTCCGATGATAGCCATCCAACACAAAATGGTACAAATTTTAAATACGATTCAACTTTTATTAAAAAATAAAGAGTCATTAATGACAGCAGTAGAGAGGTTACCACAGCATGCTGAAAATTTTTCGACGCAAATAGAAAATCACTCAAAAAGTTTACATCATGGGTTCAATCAGGCTCAGCATCTTTACAATGTTATGCTACATAAAATTTTTAAAGGTGAGCTTAAATAAAATTGCACAATCCATAAACAGTTCTTCATCCTCGCTGGAATCGGATAAATAAATTAAGTCGGTGTAAAGGTAAAAACCTTTCACACCGACTTTTATCAATTATGTCTCGGCATAATTGTAGCTGTCGCTGCGCTTTCGCACAGAAAACATTTGCTGCTGTCGCTGCGCTTTCGCTACAAAAAATAATTGCTGAAAGAAGTTAAATATCGATGATTATAGGTAAAATCATTGGTTTTCTTTTTGTTTGTGTAAATAGATATTGACCGACAGCTCTTTTGATTTCTCTTTTTAAGACATGGATTGGCTGCTTACTTTCTTCCTGAAGCTCATTTACCGTTTCTTTGACGAGAATATTTACTTTCGTTAACAGCTCCTCAAAGTCTTTGGCATAAACAAAGCCTCGCGAAATTGTATCTGGTTCTGAAATAAAGGAACCATCTATTTTATTAAGTGTTATAACGATAACAAGCATACCGTCTTCTGACAGCTGTTTGCGATCTCGTAAGACAATTCCTTCGACTTCACCGATACCGATACCGTCGACATACGTATCACCTGAAGGAATTTTACGTGTTTGCCTAGCCATTGCATTTTCAATATCAACAACATCTCCGTTTTTCATAATAAACGTATGCCCTCTTTTGACACCAACGGACTCAGCTAACAAACGATGCTGATGTAACATACGGAATTCACCATGGATCGGAATGAAAAATTGGGGCTTCATTAGTGTCAGCATTAGTTTTAAATCTTCCTGGTAGCCATGGCCTGAAACGTGCATACCTGTATGACTAGCAGAACCATAAATAACCTTCGCACCGAGTTGGAACAAATTATCAACGATCCGTGAAACACCCTTTTCATTCCCTGGAATAGGGGATGAAGCTAAAATAACTGTGTCATCAGGTAAAATTTTGACTTCACGATGATTGCCATTTGCTAAGCGAGAGAGTGCAGCTAATGGCTCACCCTGACTACCCGTACATAATACAACAACTTCTTCGGGTGGAAGGTATTTCACCTCACGTGCATCTATTAACATATCCTCTGGAATGGTTAAATAGCCTCGCTCAAGCGCAACATCTACAACATTCACCATACTCCGCCCAAGTAATGCAAGCTTTCTATTTGTAGTAATCGTTGCATCTACAATTTGCTGTATCCGATTAACATTGGAAGCGAAAGTAGAGATAACGATTTTACGCTCGGCATGTAAAAATGCATCTTCTATATGACTACCGACAAGCTTCTCTGAAGGAGTTAACCCAGGTCGTTCGGCATTCGTACTCTCAGAGATAAGTACTAGTACGCCTTCTGATCCTATCTCAGACATTTTATGGATATCTGCAAATTGATTATTGACAGGCGTTAAATCAAATTTAAAGTCGCCAGTGTGTACTACATTTCCTTCAGGTGTATTCATAACGATTCCTAAGCAATCAGGTATACTATGGTTTGTTCTAAAGAAACTAACATCAACTTGTCCGAAATTTAATGATGAGTCGGAACGAATTTCTATTAATTCTGTCTCTCTTAAAAGCTTATGTTCTTTCAGCTTTAGCTCGATTAAACCAAGAGTAAAACGTGTTGCATAAATAGGGACATTTATTTTTTTTAACAGATAAGGGATACCGCCGATATGATCCTCATGTCCATGTGTCACAATTAATGCTTTGATTTTCTCTTTATTTTCCAGTAGGTACGTAATATCAGGAATTATTAAATCAATACCTAGTAGGCTTTCGTCTGGAAATTTAGCACCGCAGTCGATAATTAAAATATCGTTCCCATACTGTACTACATACATATTTTTGCCAATCTCATTAATGCCACCTAAGGCGAAAATCGATAATGTATTGTCTTTTGTGGACAAGCATATCCCCTCCTAATTTTTCAGTATGTTCCTTTAATGAAAATTCAGCATTAGTAGTATAGCTTTAAGCGTTTCATCCTATACGAAAAGACAATTTGAGATTAAGCATTAATATTAGATTTTCATGAAGAATAGAATAGAGGAACGTATAGAATAAAGGGGATGGGACTGGTTGTCGAATTACTTACAGCATGCGATGTTTGAACATAGGTTTTGGCTAAGGATACTGAAAGATCATTCTCAATTTATTCATGATTCCTTGTATCCATCGGAAACAGAGGATATAAAAAGAGCGAGTTCATTTATTCTTCAATTTTCTCAGCTGCTTGCCTATGTTAATTCGATAGATGCCAATAATGCGGTTTCTTTCTCACTTACAGTCGATGAAGCTGTAGAACAACTAAAGCAATTCAAATTTTATTTGCTCAGAAAGCAATTAACGGGAAATATTAATATTCATCTACCACCTACCTTTTTTAATCACATGGTGAATGAACTAGAGGAATATCAAAATGTACTTAGCTATCTAAAGAAGGGGGAAGTTCCACCAATCTTTCATGAGCTACATCATCACTTAGTTTGGCTTTTAGATGCGTCAGGACATGCAGGTATCATTCATGACGATTTAGATGGTGTAGAAAGTAGATTGAGGCAAAAAAGTACTACCTTTGCTCAACATTTTGAAGAATTTTATTTAAAAGCAGTAGAGCTTACAGGATATTTGCGTTCAAATATAGACTCATTCCCCGCATTAACTCGCTTTAATCATGATGTGGATATTGAAATGGGGTTATTCAAAACTTTTTTACGGGAGTTAGAGGAGATGGAGTTAAGTGCAGAAGTATTAGGAACATTTACAGCTCTAATGGCGGATCATATGCTAAGGGAGGAGCAATACTATTTATCGAAGCTCGCACAATCTAGAGGTGAAGGTTAATTTCACTAAAGGGGTCTCTTTAGCAAAGTGAGAGGTTGATTTCCGTTCCGACTGGGCGCTTTGTAGCTGCCGCTTCGCTTTCGCTACAGATAAAACATTTAACACGAGGTTGGTCACGAAGGCGTTATCACAGGACGTGATGGTTTTAGCCTTCGTTCCTCTATTGCTGATCCCCAAAGAGTCGCTCAGCCTCCACTCCAATCAACCACTTCACATAGTTCTGGCACGTTACCCTAGGCATAAGTGATGGCAATCTGAGGTTTTCAGGTTGCCTTTTTTATTCCGATAAATCAGCATAATGTACCGATAAAATTGGAAAACATTCCGATAAATCCACATAATGTTCCGATAAAACTAAAAAACATTCCGATAAAATCTTAGGAATGTTTTTAGTCTGAATTATAATGATGATTGCTAGCGCCTAACTTAAATGAAAGTTTTTTTAAGGATGAATTAAAACGCCAGTACCGATTGGGACAATGCTTGCAAGCTCTTCAACATCCTTATTATGCATACGAATACAGCCCCGTGAAACGGCATGACCGATAGAGCTAGGATCATTCGTTCCATGAATACCATAGTGCTCTTTCGATAAACTCATCCACATTGTCCCAAACGGACCACCAGGATTTGGCGCCTTATTAATGATTATGAAATCGCCAGTAGGTGTATTATGTAGCATCCTTCCAACCGCAATTGGGTATTGTTTTTGAAGAATATTATCCTTATATAACCGTAGCCATCGATTTTCAGTAGAAATATCTATTCTATAAGGAATAGTATTTGGATTAGGAAATCCAGGTATAACAATTTGTTGTCCTAAATAAAGTACATTCGGATCTAACCCAGGATTAGCAGCCATTATGGATGATAACGGTGTGCGATAATTTCTAGCTATTTGAGCCAAAGTTTCGCCTGCTTTAACTGTATGAATCAAATTTATCACCTCCAATAAATTAAGGCTCATCTCCAAAAGTTGGGGATGATATTTGTTAAAACGAATGTCGTGTCGAAAGCGTCAAGTCAGAACGAAAATCAACCCACGCTATGGTGATGTGCCTAAAATAATTACATTAATACAGGTTATGCCGTAGTTATAGAAAATACCTTTAACTTCTTTCGGCAATTACGTTCTGTAGCGAAAGCAAAGCGTCAGCTACAGATGTGTCCCACCTCTATATGTGCTATTATGCCGAGGCATAATTGATTTCTTCATGAGGATAGTAACTGCAGTTAGTTGGATATGATAAGCAGTGACAAACCATATCCAGTAATCGAGGAGATATTTATGAAAGAATTTAAAATTACTTATTTTTTTGATGAAATGCATTATGTACGTAGATTTATCCATATCGAATCACAGGAAAAAGCAGAGGCATTAGTTCGCAGCGAACGAGATCAATATATATCCTTTACAGATAGTAGGGGGATGTATCATGAGCTGCATACAAGTCATGTTCGAGTCATTCAAATATCTGAATATCATCGCATCGATAAAAGCGCGAAAACGAAAGGTACATGATTTGTCCAACATTGCACAAGTTATAGGTAAAGGAGTGAGCAATGATGGACATAGAAAACATACCACATGAGAAAAAAATATTTATGAACTTAGCAAGCAAGAACAAGCCAGACATGGTTGAATCAGATACAATAAGTCTTTTCGATTTACATGAAGATATGCAAACGGTCGATGCTATACCGATCAAAGAGCTCAATAAAAAAGTAGAACGAGAAGGCGATGAATTAATCGAATTACAGCCTGATGAATTATAGAAGGTAGGGATTTGTATGACTGACCATAATGAAGCTCAGTTTACTTCTTCTGGAACAAATATTAATGAAGTAAAAAGAAAAAATGTAGAAGGTGGTTTATCTTACAATGAAGTGAAAAAGCTACTAGCCCAAAGAGGTGGGCATGGTACGGAAATATATAGTGATACAGATTTCGAAGAAGTAAAGCAACAGATTCATGGGAGAAAGCAATAGGCTAATTGAGAGGAGTATGAAATTAAGTGCTCCTCCATTTTTTATTTATAAAAGTGCAATTGTGAAAAAATCACTGATGAAAACTTCACTTTACTTTACAATGAAAAGTAAATGTAAGGAGGTATATGAATGGAGGAAAAATGTTGTCCGTTATGTGGACAAGAAAATCATTGCGGGGTAGTAAATGGGCAAAAAGATTGCTGGTGTATGACAAAAAGTTTCCCTAAAGAAATTCTTGAAGCAGTACCTAAAGAGCAATGTATTTGTCAAAAGTGCTTGGATACATACAAAAAAGATTAAACGTTTTGCAATCAATTATTCCTCGGCATAATTGTAGCTGTCGCTTTGCTTTCTCTACATAAAACATTTGCCGCTGACGCTTCGCTTTCGCGCAGATAAACAATGTAGCTGACGCTTCGCTTTCGCGCAGATAAACAATGTAGCTGACGCTTCGCTTTCGCGCAGATAAACAATGTAGCTGACGCTTTGCTTTCGCTACATAAAACATTTGCCGCTGACGCTTCGCTTTCGCGCAGATAAACAATGTAGCTGTCGCTTTGCTTTCACTACATAAAACATTTGCCGCTGACGCTTCGCTTTCGCGCAGATAAACATTGTAGCTGACGCTTTGCTTTCGCTACAGCAAACACTCGCTGAAAGAAGTTAAAAATACTTCAATTGCTATTACGAAAGAATAGAGATTAATTGGTACAATTGTCTACCACACAACAACCTATCGGACATATATTACTCTGAAAGGAGTGTGTCTAATGACTAAAACAGTTGTACTCAGTAATGTAACAAAGGCTTATTTAGAGGAAAACCAAAGGATCCTCGATAAAATGATGCAGGGCATGACCTATGTGACAATTACATGTAGTATTTCAGATAATTTTATTAAGCAAATATTACCGCATCAAGTAGCTGCTATTAAATTGTCGGAAAATGTTTTGCAATACACCACGAATATATTTGTACAAAATCTCGCATTAGAAATAATAACAACAAGTACGGAGACTGTTGAATGCCTCGAAGCGATACAAAATAGATGCTGTATCGTACAAAATTCGGAATGTGAGTTGTACGAATATATGTGTGCGTATAAAGAAATTACCGGGGCTATGTTCCAAGCAATGAGCTTACCGCCAGTTTCCAATAATATTAATATAAACTTTCTTCGAACAATGATTGTTCATCATCAGGCAGGCGTTCGACTAGCGCAAAACGTTTTAAGGTTCTGTATTTGCCAAGAGTTAATACCAATCCTTCGAAATATGATTCAAACTATGTGCGATCGTATTTGTGAAATGGAAAAATTACTAGATGCTTTAAAAGATTGCGAGAATTGCTAGTTTGAACGGAACATTTATAAAGTGAAAAAACGCTAGAGTCGAAGTCGATTTTAGCGTTTTTTTGTGACTACGGTTGCTCTTGATGAAAAATAATCAAACATTTTCAACAGAAGGAGCGCACATAAATGTTACTGTTCGTTTATTACTATCGTAAAGACACCACTCTCGGTGATCAACAACCGAACCAACATTGATGCAGTATTGTTTTTCTTGTAATGCGATTGGTTGGCCATAGCGGATACGAATAGGTAACTTTTTATTGCGATGATAAAGACCTGATTCATGACTATGTCCAAAGAAAAGAATTGGTTTTTTAAACGGCGGAAATGTAGGTTGCCACGTCACATTCCATTTAAATTGATGTCCATGCATAAGTGTTGCTCCATCAATCTCCATTGTTTCAGGTAGCTCTGTAAAACGTTCGATACCAGTTACACGTGTAATACGTTCTTCCTGATTACCACGAATAGAGGGGAATGTTAGTAAATTTTCAAAATCGTTTTCTACTATCGCAGCTTTTTGTAGCGGTAAACCCGACATTGTTTGAGCCTTTTTCTTACTTACAGTACATTCATATAAATCACCTAGTCCCAATACCTTTGCATCTTTCGCAGATTGCTGAATATGGGCTAGAACTGCCTTAGTATCTTCTATATTAGAATGTAAATCTCCTAAAAGTGCGTACAACATTTTAATCAGGCCTTTCATCAATTATGCCTCGGCATAATTCCGTGACATCCGCCGGAGGCTTCAACTTCTTTCAGCAGGTGTCCAAACACCTGTACCCGACGCTTTGCTTTCGCTACAAAAGACATGTGCTCAAAGAAGTTAATCATTATACAAATATCATACACCTAACAGAAATTGATAGAAAAGTAAAATGTATAAATATATTTAGTTACATATAGATTATATGTTGGTTCATCACCATAACGTCGAGTTGATTTCCGTTCCGACTGGGCTTTCCTGAGGGCGTCGGGGTAACAGTTGTTTTAGTATGCGAAAGCGTAGTGTTAACGTAGCGACAGCGACAGGATGTTGGTCACGAAGGTGTTATCATAGGACGTGATGTATTCAGCCTTCGTTCCTCTATTGCTAATCCCAAAAGAGTCACCAGTCTCCCTCCAATTAAATTTTCCGCATGACATATGCTTTATTAAAATGTCATCTCTAACTTTCGATAATGAGTCTTATTTTTTTATGTATAGAAAAATTGCCAACTTTTTCATAGATTGATAAAATGTAATTGTAATTTTCTGAATTTTCTTATTGTGATTTTGTGTGGTGTGAGGGTAATGAATACTTAAAATTTGGGGGGCTTATGATGACGATGTTAATGACAGATATTCTACAAAACTATGCTATGCAGCAACCAAATGGGATCGCAACGGTTTACGATGGGACAAAGCTATCCTATAGTGAATTTTATAAAAGTGCAGAAACATTCGCTGCATACTTACAAGAGCAAGGCTTTGAAAAAGATGATGTAATTGCATTATATACGCTCAATTCAGATTTATTTTTAATCGCGTATATCGGTGTTCAGTTAGCGGGCTATGTTGTCATGCCTATTAATACAAAATTAGCAGCTCCAGAGGTCGAATTTATTTTTAATCATTCAGAAGCTAAAGGACTTATTTATGATGAAAGGTTAGAGGATGTACTCGCAACTATTGCGTATCCATTTCAACATATTATAGGGCTCAAAGAAATGAAAGAAGTTATTAAAAACTATCAAGGTCAAAGAAAAGCTGTCAAATTGGAGCCTCATGATACTGGTGTTGTTATGTATACTTCTGGGACGACGGGTAAACCAAAAGGGGTAATGCTAACTCATAAAAATATTGTATCAACTGCGGATATATGGTCGTCATCAATGGATATGACCAATGCAGATAGAATGTTTGTTTGTACGCCTTTATTTCATTGTGCAGGTCTTCATGTATTTGCGATGCCGATGTTTTATAAAGGAGGTACGATGGTTATAGAAGAGGCCTTTTCTTCGACGAACACATTAGAACAGCTTTCCGCTACAGCCGCGACAATTTTCTTTGGCGTTCCGTCGATGTATACAATTATTTTAAACTCACCTAACTTTAAGGAACATGCATTAAAAAATTTACGTTTATTATGTTATGGGGCAGCACCAATGCCTTATGAGCTTGTTAAGCAAGTGAAAGAGGCATTCCCTAATGTGAAAGTACAAAACCTATATGGACAAACTGAAAATTCTCCTGCCAGCACTTCTCTTTTAGATGCAGATGCATTGACGAAGATTGGATCAGTAGGAAAACCGTTAGCACAGACAGAAGTCCGTGTTGTTGATAGCTTTGGTGAAACTGTGCCAGCAGGTGAGGTAGGAGAAATTTGTGTCAAAGGACCACAAGTCATGAAAGGTTATTTACGTAACCCTGAAGAAACAGCTAGAGCAATTAAAGATGGCTGGCTCTTTTCAGGAGATTTAGGACGTTTTGACGAGGAAGGTTATCTTTATATTGTAGATCGTAAAAAGGATATGATTATTCGAGGTGGCGAAAATATTTATCCTATCGAGATCGAAGAGGTTTTATATCAAATGCCAGAAATTTTAGAGGTTGCCGTTGTAGGTTTACCACATGAAGTATATGGCGAAGTCCCGAAAGCATTTGTCGTATTGAAGGAAGGGAAGTCTTCCGATGATGAGGCGATTTTGGCTTATTGTCGGACTCAGCTAGCAAAATATAAAGTGCCATATGAAATTGAATTTTTAACTGAATTGCCACGTAATGCTTCTGGTAAAGTTTTGAAGCATACATTACGTCCAAGAGTAAGCACGCCATAAACTAAGTGTGTAAAAATGGAACTCGAAAGTAGCAAACCTAGTAAACTCTAAATCGGATGCGTACCGAGTGAGAGTTATGATGTGGGTTATTGTGTCACAGGTAGAGGGTATATGAAGATAGGCCTCTGCATAATTGCGTTCAGAGGCTTTAGTCCAACAAATGTTTTTTGGGGGCGAAAGCGAAGCGTCAGCAACAGATGTTTTTTGCGCGAAAGCAAAGCGTCAGCGGCAAATGTTTTATGCGCGAAAGCAAAGCGTCAGCGGCAGATGTTTTTTGCGCGAAAGCGAAGCGTCAGCAACATTAAGTTGGTCACTCAGTCGTTGCCACAGGACGTGGCGTCCTTAGACTGAGTTCCTTTATCACAGCGGATGTTTTTTGTACCGAAAGCGTAGCGACAGGTACAGGTGTTTGGACAACTGCTGATAGAAGATCAATTATGCCTCGGCATAATTGCGTCAGGAATCGGCTTTGTGCTTGCACAAAGAACTCCTTTCCGATTCCGTGACATCCGCCGGAGGCTTTAACTTCTGTTAGCGGGTGTTTGGACAACCGCTGACAGAAGTTAAAATAGGAACGTCTATGAAATTAGCGTATAATAGAGTCTGCGACAAATTGAAATAATATAATAGAATTGAAGTTATTGTCTTCAAACAAGATAGGAGCGGAATTTGTCTTGTGGACGTGGAATAAACGCCTTTTACTAATAGGTATTATGATAATTATGCTACTTTCGAGTTGCAATCAGATTTCGCAGCAGGAAATGCAAAACAAAGAATTAACTGTGTTAACAGTAGAGTTTAATAGTGGTGCACCCATACCTAACCTTTATATAACTGCCACAGATGTAGAGACAGGTGAGGTAGTGGAGGATACAGTTGGCTCAGAAGAGGGCGAAGCAACATTTTCAAAACTTCAAGAGGGACGGAAATATGCTATAGCTGCAACTACGCTTGAAAATAGTACGAAGAACGATGGTTATACGACAATCGAAAATTTTACATATGATTCGACAAAGCCGTATTATCGATTGGAGACATATTTTTCAAGGGACAAGCAAGAGCTGGGTGTCCCAGCTGTTATGCAAAATCCTGAACTACCACATGGCTGTGAAATAACATCATTAACGGCTGTATTAAATTATTATGGGTTAGATGTTACGAAGCAGGAAATGGCTGATAACTATTTACCGAAGCAAAAGATTAGTACTGTAGACGGACAACGATTTGGTCCAAATCCAGCACAGGCTTTTGCTGGTAATCCTCGTGACAAAGAAAGCGGTATGTATGTCTTTGCAGCTCCGATTGTCAAAGCTGCAGAGGCAGTAATAACAGATAAACAGGCAGACTTACAAGTGACAAATAAGAGTGGTGCCACGCAGGACGAAATTTTACAGCTTGTTCGAGAGGGAGTTCCTGTTGTGACATGGGTTACATTAGATTTATCAGAGCCAAAAACAAATTCAGCTAGGGGTTGGATCTATGAAGGTGAAAAAGAGCCGCATGCCGCGTATATGAACTTGCATGCTGTTGTTTTAACCGGGCATTTAGGCGATAAAGTAGTTGTCATGGACCCATTAAAAGGCTTTGTCACTTATAATGTGGATCAGTTTTTTCAAAGTTATAGAGAATTAGGTGAACAAGCTGTAGCCGTTCATAAATGATTCAAAGAAGAGTTATAAGGAGTACAAGGAAAGTATGTTACACTTGTAAAAAAGGCTCGTCACTGGGGATGAACCTCACGTTATGTGAGAGTCTAATAAAAGCTAAAGTGAGTTGAGTAGAATGGCCATTGAGCACGCTTTTTTACCGGTTTTATTAGGAGATGAAATGAATGCTTACGGCATGGCAAGAGCATTTTACGAGTCCTATGGCGTTAAACCACTTGCATTAAATCATACGAATATGGAGAAAATACAACAGAGTGATTTATTAATATTTCGTGAACTTCCAAGACTCCATATTGAAGAACGTTTCGTCGTTGCGTTAAAGGCAATTGCAGAGGAATTTGCAGATAAAAAATTGCTGTTATTAGCCTGCGATGAATTTTACGTGAAAAAAATTGTGCAACATAAAGAAGAGCTAGCAGAGTATTTTGTAATTCCTTATGTGGATGCAAAACTTGCTAACGAGCTATTAACGCGTGAAAGCATGTATGAACTTTGTGCGAAGTTCGGCTTTCACTATCCGGCAATGAATGTTTGCACCGTCAATGACTATGAGGAATTTGACATCCCTTTTGAATACCCAGTTGTCATTAAACCTTTGAATATGACAAAGTATGCTACATGTATTTTTCCAGGCAAGAAAAGAGTGTATATTGCAAAAGATAACGATGAAAAGGATGCTATTTTCCATGCCATTTATAAGGAATCGGCATACCGAGATGACTTAATGGTACAGCAATATATTCCTGGCGAAGATGCTCATATGTGCGTCGTAAATGCTTATGTTGGGCAAGATAGTAAGGTAAAGCTACTATCTGTAGGTAACCCGATTTTAGAGGAGCATTCTCCAGAGGGGATTGGCCGCTATGTAGCCATCATGACTGCATACGATAAAGACTTAATGGATCGCGTGAAATTGTTTCTTGAGGAAATACGATTCCAAGGCTTTGCCACGTTTGATATGAAGTATGATGAACGTGACGGTCAATATAAGTTATTAAGTATTGAATTACATAATGAACTTTCAAATTATTATGTGACAGCAAGTGGCTATAATTTAATGCAATATGTTGCGGATGATTTTATCCGCGGAAGTAAGCAACAGCTAACATATGTTCAGAACAAGCATCTTTGGACAATTGTGCCGAATGGTGTCCTCTTTAAATATGTACAAAATGAACAGCTTGTGATTGAAGCGAAAAGTCTTATTCGCCAAGGAATGGCTACGGATTCCATCTTTAATTATAAGGATATGAATGCGAAGCGCTGGTTGAATATAACATTAGATAATTTAAGCTTTTATCGCCAATATAAGAAATATTTTAACAACAAAGGTCTGTCAAACTAATGAAAAAACAAACTTTAGGTATAATTGGTGGCGTTGGTCCACTTGCAACGATGTTTATCGGTGAAATGATTGTAAGACGTACAAAGGCAACGAAGGATCAGGAGCATTTACATACAATCATTGATAATGATACGAATATCCCTGATCGTACTGCCTTTATTTTAGATAGTACAAAGGAAAATCCTGTACCAGTGATAGTCGCAGATGCTAAAAAGCTAGCTTCTGTTGGAGCAAATATGATTGCTATTCCATGTAATACGGCACATACCTTTTATGATGAGATTGTTGAAGGTTCTCCAGTTCCGGTCTTACATATGATAAGGGAAACGGCAAAGCGCGCTTCTGACTTAGGGGCAGAGCGTGTAGGGATTTTAGCGACAACGGGTACATTAACCTCACGCATGTATCAAGAGGCGTTAGAGGAATTTGGTATCACACCAGTTGTTCCAGACGATGTGATGAAAGAAAAAGTCATGTCTATTATTTACGATTATGTAAAGGCTGGAAAAAATGTCTCTCAGGAGGACTGGCAGCCGATAGAAGAGGCAATGATCGCACTTAATTGTGATCGTATCGTACTAGGATGCACAGAATTATCAATCGTCAATCGAGATTTAAAATTAAGTGACAAATATATCGACTCATTAATCGTGTTAGCAGAACGTGCTATATTGGCATGTGGCTATGAAATAGTAGATTGACAATTGAATGAACGAAATAAAAATCTGTTCGCTTTTCGCAGGTAAGTTGTAATTCTTCAAAAGAAGCTCAAGTGTCTATGAGGGCTTGAAGGCTGACAAATCCCGTGCAGAAGTCGTGCAGATTTTTTTTATTCGCATACTCAAAATTCGCTAGGTGAAATTAAGAAAGACTCATTATTGAAACGATAATACAAAGGTTTACGTACTTATGAAGTAGGAACATGATTAGTGTGTTAAACTAGTGTCAAGCAGATAGAAGGTGGGAGATTACATGTCAGTAATAAATTTATTAAATGAAGATTTACAAGCAAAATGGAAATTTGAAGAGCCGATGAAAATTCAAGAAGAAATGATTCCGGCAATGCTTGAGGGCAAAGATATTGTAGCTGAATCACCGACAGGATCGGGGAAGACTTTAGCGTATGTACTTCCTTTACTAAATAAAGTAAATGGTTCAAAAAAACAAACTCAAGGACTTATCGTAGCCCCATCACAAGAGCTAGCAATGCAAATTGTAGAGGTTATCCGTGAATGGACAGCGGGTTCTGATATTACGGTTCAACAACTAATTGGTGGCGCAAACTCAGCGCGTCAAATCGAAAAGTTAAAGAAAAAACCGACGATTGTTGTAGGAACACCAGGCCGATTAAACGAATTAGCACGCGCTGGAAAATTAAAGCTAAAAGAAATTGAAACAGTTATTTTAGATGAGTGTGATCAGTTACTTAGCCGTGAATATCGTGTTGTCGTAAAATCCTTTATCGAAAGCTCAGCATTTGGGCGACAAGTAGTTGTTGTGTCGGCAACAATTACGGAGGAAATTGAATTAGTAGCTAGTCGCATGATGTTTGAGCCAGTACGCTTCAAAATTAAACCTGAGGATATGTTAAAAGTTGGTAAAGTTGTACACTCTTTCTTAAAAGTGGAGGAGCGAGATAAAACTGATTTCCTACGCCGACTAGCACATACAGAAGGATTACGTGGATTGGCTTTCGTCAACAATATAGATCAATTGCTGATGAAGGAAACGAAATTACAATATCGTACGGCACCGATTGTGACATTACATTCTGACATGAAGAAGGAAGAACGTAAAAAGGCGTTAGATGCATTCCGTAAAGGAGATGCGCGTATTTTAATCGCTACAGATATTGCAGCACGTGGTTTAGATATTGAAGGTTTAACACATGTTATTCATGTCGATGTCCCAAGAACAATTGAGCAGTATTTGCATCGCTCTGGTCGTACAGGTCGTGCTGGAGCAGATGGTGAAGTATTAACGTTATTATCTTATCATGATGAAAAAACGTATAAAAAATGGACAAGAGAAATTTCTGGGAAACCTGTACAGAAGGTATGGCGTGAAGGCAAGTTAGTGGAGGGTAATTCAAAAACAATTGGACAAAAGCGAGGTAAATAATATGACGTTTGAAGAAAAATTACAAGCATATGCAGAACTTGCGGTAAAAGTCGGTGTCAATATTCAACCTGGGCAATACTTATTAGTTAATACATCAGTAGATGCATTAGATTTCGCCCGTTTAGTCGTGAAAGAGGCTTATAAGGCTGGTGCAGGACGTGTTCATGTTAATTTTTCAGATGATGAAATGGATCGTGCTTACTTTGAGCATGCTTCAGAAGAAGAATTTAATCGTTTCCCCGAATGGGTAGTTAAAATGCGTGATGAAGTAATCGAACGCAAAGGAGCACTATTATGGATTGATGCTGCAGACCCGGATAAATTAGCAGGTATTTCAGCAGATCGTCTAGCTACCCATCAAAAAGTATCAGGAGCTGCTCTGAAAAATTATCGCAACGCCGTAATGAAAGATTTAATAGCTTGGTCAATCGTTGCCGTCCCTTCACCAAAGTGGGCGTCGAAGGTATTCCCGAACTTAGCGGCTGAGGAACAAGTACCAGCATTATGGGAAGCTATTTTTAAAACTGTTCGTATCGGTGAAGGTAATGCTGTTGAAAACTGGCAGGAACACGTAGTAAATTTAGAATCTCGTGCTGCCCTACTGAACAATAAAAAATATGCGAAGCTTCACTATACAGCGCCAGGTACTGAGTTAACAATTGCCTTAGCGCCGCAGCATAAATGGCTTACTGGAGGTAGTAAGACACCAGATGATACTATCTTTATCGCTAATATGCCGACAGAAGAGGTTTATACGTTACCGATGAAACAAGGTGTAAATGGCTATGTAAGCAATACAAAACCGTTAGTTTATCAAGGAAATATTATTGATGGCTTTAAACTAACGTTTGAAGAAGGAAAAATTGTTAAGGCTGAAGCACAGGTAGGACACGATTTATTACAGGAGCTTATTAATGTAGATGAAGGCTCTTGTTATTTAGGTGAGGTCGCACTTGTACCGCATGAATCACCAATTTCAGCATCGGAGATTTTATATTTTAATACATTATTTGATGAAAATGCATCGAACCATTTAGCGATTGGTGAAGCTTATCCAACTTGCTTAGAGGGTGGAAGAGATTTAGAGAACGGACAGCTTGAAGCGTTAGGTGCAAATATTTCAGTAACACATGAGGACTTTATGATTGGCAGCGGTGAGATGGACATTGACGGTATTTTACCAGATGGAACTGTAGAACCAATTTTCCGCAAAGGTAGCTGGGCATTTTAAGCTCTTGATATAACTTCTTTCAGCGGGTTTCCAAACACCCGCTGAAAAAGAGGAACTCCGGCTAAAACCTTCACATCCTGTGAAAACGCCTGAGTGACCAACGTCGTATTGGCCCAAAGCCTCCGGCGGATGTCACGGAATCGGAAAGGAGTAGGGCAGATGAAACGATTACTAAGCATAATTAGTGCAGCTATACTCATGATGGCATTTGGTGTTTCATCTGCTTTTGCTCAGACTGAAAACTACCTGTCAGTTGGAGATTCCTTGGCGGCTGGTCAAACACCTTATCAACAGATTGATACTGGCTACAGTGATTTAATCGCCATGAAATTAGGAATGACTGGGCAATTGAGTTTCTATACAAAGGAGCTCGCTTTCCCAGGCTATACAACAGCTGACGTCTTGAAACGAGTAAAATCAGAGGAAGCAAGTGACTTATTAGCGAATGCAACACTTATTACTGTTTCGGCAGGTGCCAACGATTTACTGCGTCTCGTGCAGGTTAATCCAACTGCCGGTACATTATCCTTTGCGCAGCTACAAACAGATTATGCATTAAACATTGCCAGAAAAAATATGGCGGAGATTTTGGATGAGTTGAAAGTACGAGCACCTAAAGCAAAGGTCTATGTAATGGGCTATTATTTTGCTTATCCAAATGTTCATGCTACGCAAAAAGAAGGAACAAACGCACAACTTGTAAAGCTAAATAAGATTTTACAGCAACAGGCAGAGCATGCTGGAGCAGTTTATGTAGACGTATATGATGCTTTTGGGTTAAACGCTACAAACCTTTTACCCAATATCTCTGATGTACACCCAAATTTTGAAGGCTATCGCCAAATGGCAAATGCATTTCTATATGAATATAGCGGAAGTACAGCACTAGCCATTTCTTCAAACGAACTGCCAAAGCCTAACCCTATTTCATTTGAGCAGATTTTAGAACAACTAGCGAAGGGTGAGCAGAAACAAGAAGAAAAGGAAAAGCCGAGTCCTACTGCGCGTGCCATTCAAGGTTTTAACGGATACGCCGCTTTTATGGAGAAGGTAAGAGCTAAGAACCGTTTTAATAATAACTATTTGTAGCAGGGCATCGACAATGATGCTCTTTTTTATGTTGAACATATATCAAAACATAAGCGACGAATGAAATCGGCGGGCGAAGAATGGAATCCTCTGAGCGACGGAAAGAATCGTCAGAGCGACGGATAGAACTGGAGTGACGGAAAGAACCCCCGGAGTGACGGAAAGAAACTTTGAAGCGACGGATAGAACAGCGGAAGCGACGGAAAGAATCGTCAGAGCGACGGAAAGAATCCCCAGAACGACGGATACCCCGACACCCGCTCCCGACATTATGGCGAGGAGCCAAATTATAATTTTCAAACTAATAAAAGGAAAAACAATCAATCTATCAGCCGTGATAAAATGAAATAGACAGGAGGCGCAAAGAATGAAAATATTTCATACAGCAGATTGGCATTTAGGAAAGCTTGTACAAGGCGTCTATATGACAGAGGATCAACAATATATTTTACAGCAATTTATGCAAGCCATTGATGAGGAAAAACCAGATGCTATCGTTATAGCAGGTGATTTATATGACCGTTCGATGCCCCCTATTGAGGCAGTGAATTTACTAAATGATATTTTGGCGGAGATTGTACTTGATAAAAAAATCCCGGTGTTAGCGGTTGCCGGGAATCATGATAGCGCAGGTCGATTGAATTTTGGCAGCAGTTTAATGAGTGATAGTGGATTGCATATTAAAGGGCAATTTACGAAAGATCATGCACCGATAGTTTTACATGATGAGCATGGCGAGGTACATTTTCATCTCGTCCCTTATGCAGAGCCGGCTTCAGTACGAACTATTTTGGAGGATGATTCCATTCGATCTCATCAAGATGCGATGGAGAAAATTATTGAACATATTGGGCAAAGTTTAGATACGACCAAACGTAATGTTTTTGTTGGACATGCCTTTGTGACGAAGTATGGAGAAGAGGAAGCAAATACGAGTGATTCTGAGAGACCTTTATCAATAGGAGGCTCGGATTGCGTAAATGCAGCGTTGTTTAAGCCTTTTAATTACACAGCACTTGGACATTTGCATAAAGCGCATTTTGTGTTGAATGAAACCATTCGATATGCTGGCTCTCCATTAAAGTATTCATTATCTGAACACTTACATGAGAAGGGTTTTTTAATAATTGAGCTAGATGCGCAGGGAGAAGTCACTGTCGCAAAACGAAAGCTTATAGCTAGACGAGATTTACGTGTGGTAGAGGGCTTAATGGATGATTTATTGCAATTACCACCAAGTGATGATTATGTATTTGTACGCTTAACAGATACTACGTCAGTAACTTCGCCGATGGAACGTATTCGTACAGTGTTTCCTCATGCGATGCATGTTGAGCGTAAAGTAGTACGTCAAGAGGTAACACATGAAATTCAGGCGGTTGAGACAGAGAAGATAGAAGACATCGATTTATTCCGATCCTTTTTTGCAGATATAATTGGCATACAGCCTGATCAAGATACAGAGCGTCTATTCACAGAGATGCTACAAGAATTATTAGATGAGGAGCGAGAGACAGTAAAATGAAGCCTTTAAAGTTAACGATTACTGCATTCGGTCCATATAAAAATACAGAGGTTATTGATTTTCAACAACTTGGTGAACATCGCCTATTTGCGATTTCCGGAAAAACAGGTGCAGGGAAAACGACGATTTTTGATGCTATATGCTATGCACTTTACGGATCGGGTAGTGGTGAAGATCGTCAGGATACTGCAATGCTACGAAGTGGGTTTGCAGATGATGATGTCTATACTGCTGTGGAACTTGTTTTTGAAATGCATGATAAGGTCTATCAAATTTTACGTCAGCCGGGTCATATTAAAGCAACAAACAAAAGTGTTACTGGCAAGAAAATTGAACTGGCTGAAATCAAAGGAGACACGCTTGATTATAGTATTGTAGAAAAGCAACAAACGCTTGAGGTAGATAAAAAGCTACAGGATATAATAGGCCTCACAAAGGATCAGTTTAGTCAAATTGTTATGCTGCCGCAAGGTGAATTTCGCAAGCTGTTAACCTCAGATTCTACGAATAAAGAAGTTATTTTGCGCAAAATTTTTAAAACAGATCGATTTGGTGTGATGACAAAAAGACTTGATGCGAAACGAAAAGAAGCGGAAAGTGATTTGCTGCGTGCTCAACAATTAAAAGAGCATCTTCTTGGCCAAATTGCAGGCGCTTTACCACAGCGTTCGTCATCTTTATTTACTTGCATTACTAATAATACTGAAAATATGCATCAGCTGAAGAAGGCTCTGGAAGAGGAACAGGCCTATTATACGGAATGTATACAATTGGAACAGCAGCGCTATAAAGAGGCTTATGCACATCATCAAAAAGAGCAAGAATTTTATAGTAGAGCAAAAACACTGAATGAGCAATTTGATGAGCAAACTAATCGTCAGAATCGCCTACAAGCATTACTAGAAGAACAAGATATATATAGCGCAAAAGAACGTGAAATTGCATTAGCAGAGAAGGCAGAGCGTCTTGTCATACTTGAGCAACAATGTATCGATTTACGTGCTGAGCAAAATCGAAAAGAACAATCCTATCAGCAAGCAATGACAGAGCAGCAAAACGCAGAAGCTCAGTTAAAGATAACACAGGAAAAGTTTAACGTTGAAGAGGCGAAAGAACCTGAGCGTCAACACGTTTTACAACAGGAATTACAGCTGCAAGCATTATTACCGACATTCGAGGCGTATGAGAATAATGTGCAGCAAATGCAAATAGCTGAACAATATGTTGCAACAGCAAAGCTAGCAGTAGACGATAATAGTAAAATCGTAGAAGCGGGACAAATACAAATTCAGCAATTAGCAAAGACAATTGAACAATATGAAAACCAACTTGAGCCATATGAAAATTATTTAGAACAGCTACCGAAGCTAAAAGAACACGTATCATTACTAGCGCAAGCTGAAAAATACACAAGAGCAGTTGCAACTGCTGAGCAGGATGTAGCCACTACTAATGTTCATTATCAAGAAAGTAAGCAGGCTCTTCAAAAACTGGAGCAGCAATGGATTGCGAGTCAGGCAAGTATTTTAGCTCAGCAACTGAAGGATGGAGATCCTTGCCCAGTATGCGGTAGTACAACGCATATCGAAACACATCGTGAGCAATTAGAGATGATCGAATTAGCACAGGTGGAAGCTTTGCGAGGAAAGGCTACTACTGATGAGCGCAAGTTTTTAGAGAAAGAAGCTTTCTTGAATTCTACAAAGCATCTTCTACAAGAGGCGTTAGAACAGTTAGAGACGAATGAGATTGACCAATCGAATCAAGCACAAATTGTAGCTTCCTTGCAAAACGTAGAGCAACAAATTACGATCTTAAAAGTAGTGAGTAATCAATTGTCTGATGTACGTATGCAACAAAAGGATCATCGTACTCGCATGGAGCAGCTACATGAAAAGCACATAAAACTAGAGCAATATTTAGCTGAGAAGACGAAGGAATTGACTAAGCAACAAGCAATTGTGGAAGAGCAGCAAAAGCATATTCCAGAAAATCTTACGACGCTACAAGCATTGAAGCAGGCGATTGCTGATTTAGGTTCACAAAAGGTCGCATTACAAACTGCATGGAATCTCAGTCAGCAAAATCTGCAATCTGCCAAGGAAGCAACAAATAATGCTAGAATGACCGTAGAAATTACGAAACAGACTTTTGAGGAATTAAAGCTGAAAATGGATGAAAAGCGCGAGCAATTTTCAGTAAGTATGACGGAAGCTGGTTTTGAAAGCTATGAAGAATTTGCTACTGGAAAGCGGAGCATGCTGCAAATAGAAGCTTTACGGAAGGCATGCAATGATTATGCACTACAAATCCACACATTACAGGTACAAATTACTGAGGGACAAAAGCATCTTAAAGGGCAAGAGAAACAAGATTTAACGGTAATGGAAGAAAAGTTAGAGATGCTTCGTGTCACATATGAGGAAGCCTTTAAAGTATTGCAACAAGTGGAAGGATTTGCGAAGGCTTGCTCAGACTTTATCAAAAAAGTTGAGGAGACTGAACAGGAGATTCACTTACTTGAAAAAGAGGCAGGACGAGTGAAGGATCTGTATGCAATGTTAAATGGGCAGAATGCGAAAAAGCTGTCTTTTGAGCGCTATATTCAAATCAATTATTTAGATAAAATTACAGAGGCAGCAAATGTCCGACTTTATCATTTATCCAACGGTCAATTTGAGCTACGACGTTCAGATCGCTTAGAAAAGCATGCCAAGCAAAGTGGGCTTGGACTAGATGTGTATGATGCCTATACGGATCAATTACGAGATGTGAAAACATTATCAGGGGGAGAAAAGTTTAATGCGTCTTTAAGTCTTGCCCTTGGAATGGCAGATGTCATTCAAAGCTTTCAAGGTAATATCCGCATTGAAACGATGTTTATTGATGAGGGCTTTGGTTCTCTCGATGAAGAAGCGTTAAATAAGGCGATTGATACGCTTATTGATTTACAAGATTCAGGACGCATGATTGGAGTCATTTCACACGTTGCAGAGTTAAAAGCTACAATGCCTGCTGTGTTACATGTCGAAAAAGCGATGAACGGTCATAGTCAAACATATTTTGAAGTGAAATAACAAAGAAGCGTATCTCCGTTATGTGGAAATACGCCTTTTTGTTATTTTTTAGTTACGTTAGGATTTGTTCCTTTTTTTGCAGCGATTACTTTTTTGACAATTGGGATAACGATAGGTGCTAATTTTACAGCGGTTTTAACTACTTTAGATACTTTCACAAAATAACAGCTCCTTAAGTACTGTCTGTTCAAGGTTGAAATAAAACTTATCGGATGACGCGAACAGCTTGAATAATATTCCAAATAACGATTCCTAATGAAATGAGAATGTAAATTGCGAATGAAGCAAACCAAATGATAAGAAAAGTATTACTACCTGAATTTAGATCAAAATTGGTGCTGAATGATAAAGTTGAGAAAATAAAGACTGCAAATAATATTATTCCAAATGCGACTGGGATTAAATGTGATATTAGTGCTCGAATAGAGTGCCTCTTTACGTCGCTATCTTTTGCAACAAAGTAAACGACTAATGGCACAATAAAGGGTGCGAATAAAATGCTGAGATAACTAAAGGCAGATAAAATTTTTTGGTTCTCCATAGTAGTACCTCCTTTTTTAATATTTACGCATGAAAAACGATAAAGTTTCAAAAAATTAATTGTAGAAGAGGTTGTAATCGTAACAGTGTTTGCGTACAATGAGGTTGTTCAAATAAAATAAGATGTAACGACCACAAGGGGAGCTGATGATGTCAGCTGAGACTGGGCACGTAATGCCTTGACTCTTTGAACCTGTAAGTTAACACTTGCGTAGGGATTGTGGATAGAAACCGACACTTTTACGATGTGAGGCTCTGTCCTGGCATCGTTTTTTATCTTTATTGATGCCAGATAGGGACATATTTGCCAACTGATTTCTATTCCTGCTCTTGTATCCTACATCGGAACAAAGGAGAGAATATTATGGACAATAAAAAACTTTTAATGCTTGTGGAGATTGCGATATTCGCAGCGATTGGCCTTGTGCTAGATCAGGTTTCCTTTAAAGTATGGGCACAAGGTGGCTCTGTTAGTCTAGTGATGGTGCCAATAATTTTAATAGCATTCCGCTGGGGCCTTATTCCAGGTCTGACAACGGGATTACTTATTGGTGTTATGCAAACAATGTTTGGCGCCTATATTATACATTGGCTACAAGGATTACTTGATTATGGTGTTGCCTTTACAGTAGTAGGCTTGGCGGCCGTTGTTCGCCGACCAGTGCTCGATGCTGCCAGAGATTTAAACAAAAAGAAAATGGCACTTTATATTATTTTAGGAACGGTATTAGCAGGCTTTTTACGTTATGCAGCACATACTATTGCGGGCGCTGTATTTTTCTCGGAGTATGCTGGCGAACAAAATGCGTGGATTTATTCAATCATCTATAATGGAACATATATGCTACCAGCAACGATTTTAACAGCAATTGTCGGTGTTCTTCTATTTACGGCAGCACCTCAATTAATGCAACGAAAATCATAACGATTACGCCCTTCACATAAGTGGAGGGTTTTATTATTTATTTATTTATTTATTTATTTATTTATTTATTTAGGTGTGGCATTTGTTGAAAAGTATACACTGTATATAAGTTGATTGGAGTGGAGACTGGGCGACTCCTTGGGGATTAGCGTCACAGATGAGACCCTGGAGCGAGCAAATAGGGGAACGAAGGCTAAGAGCATCACATCCTGTGATAACGCCTTCGTGACCAACATCGTGTTGGCCCAAGCGGCTCATCGGACGCCCCCAGGAAGCTCTGCTCTGCGCGAAAGCGAAGCGTCAGCGGCAAATGTTTTATCTGTGCGAAAGCGTAGCGACAGCAACAAAGCGCCCAGTCGGAACGGAAATCAACCCCGCGCTATGGTGAGGAGCTTGTTTTTCAGCACTTTACAATTTATGATGGCATATAATATTTAAAGCGTTTAGCGTTTTTTGTATAAAAAGTTATGTTATATTAATGAATAGATATTAGATGAAAGGGACGTTAAAAATGATTGTAAAAACGCAAGAAGAGATTGAAGCTTTTAAAAAAATCGGCCGTATTTGTGCTGAAATTCGTGAGGCAATGAAGGCTGCTACAAAACCAGGTGTAACAACACTTGAACTAGATGAAATTGCAGGTCGTATGTTTGCTGAAGCAGGAGCAATTTCTGGACCTAAAGGGGAATATGATTTCCCAGGATACACATGTATTAGTGTAAATGAGGAAGTCGCACATGGTATTCCAGGTAAACGTGTGATTAACGAGGGCGATATCGTAAATATTGATGTATCTGGTTCATTAAATGGCTATTTTGCTGATACGGGCATTTCATTTGTAGTTGGTGAAGGCTATGAGGATAAAGAAAAGCTATGTCGCGTAGCCAAAAGTGCTTTCGACCGTGCGATGACAAAAGTAAAAGCTGGATCAAAATTAAACCAAATTGGTAAAGCAGTTGAGCGTGAAGCATATGCCAATGATTTAACAGTAATTATGAACCTAACAGGACATGGTTTAGGTCGTTCTTTACATGATGAGCCAAATCATATTTTAAACTACTATGATGCTTGGGATTCTACAATTATGAAAGAGGGCATGGTGCTTGCAGTCGAGCCATTTATCTCAGCGAAAGCGGAGCATATTGTAGAGTCTGGTGATGGCTGGACATTCGTTACGCCAGACAAATCATTAGTTGCTCAAATCGAGCATTCAGTTATCGTTACTAAAGACAAACCAATTATTTTAACTTCTCTAGATGAACAATAAAAAAGCTAAAAATCCTGCTAACCAATTTATTTTTGGTAGGCAGGATTTTTTTTAATAAATAATATACCGACAAGTAGCACTCCGCATAAAAACAAGGCTGCAGTTGACACAAGTAGCTCATCAAAACCATTATGTAATGCGACCCCAATATAGGACCAGATAAATACACTTGGATAGATAATATCAAAATAATGGAATCGAATATGTAGCGCTATTGCTGCTCCTATTGTCAGTAAAATAACTGCCCAAAGTGGATCACTAAGGCCAAGACCATTCCATTGATAAGATGTTAGCGTAAAGCTTACATTTGTCATCAGGCTAAATGTAACCCATGCTAAATAAACCGAGAAGGGTATACGACCTGTGAGTGAATTATTGCTGAGAGGGTACGTTTTGTACAACTTAAATAAATACAGTACTAAAACAAACGTACTGATAATTGACATGATAAATAGTTCGTGATGCCAAACAACAATTGCTAACGCCTGCATGATACATATGCTACTAAAGAGAACAGTCTGTTGAATAGATGTCTTTTTTAGATTCATGACTAACCAATAACCAAGAAACATGTAAACCACAATCCAAATCATGTAACTAACATTAAACGGTGCAAATATTACTGGAAAGCGATTTAAGATCTCTAAAAAAGAATGATCGTATATTTTCCTGAAATAGGATGAAAAGGTTAGGATGAGTGAGACAATAAAAGTTATTGTCATCAAAAAAAATCGAGGCATGTTTTCTCTCCCTTCGTGTTAAATTGTATAGGGAAAAGACAAATAAGTATAGGACTGTAACATTATATTTTCATTATAACGGAAATTTCCAACAATGTATCGCGTTGTTTCGTTAAAAATATCTACAATTTACCATTTGAATAGTTATTCATATATTTCTTTAGTACAATTAGAATATTCAAATGTAAGGAGTGAAGTTTTAATGACTCAAAATTTAAATGATCTAGATTTATCAGTTAAACTGGATAAGAAAATGTATAAAAAGAAATTAAAAGTACTCCAATATGAAATGTTAAATGCTCAACAGTTTTTATTAAAAAATAAAATTGGGCTAATTCTAGTATTTGAAGGTATGGATGCTGCTGGCAAGGGTGGCGCTATAAAGCGTCTAATTGAACGTGCTGATCCACGTGGTTATGTCGTGCACCCAATTTCAGCACCTCAGCCTCATGAACTACGCTATAATTACTTACAACGTTTTTGGCGAAAGCTACCACAGCATGGACAAATCGCTATTTTTGATCGCTCATGGTATGGTCGTGTATTAGTTGAGCGTATTGAAGGATTTGCAACAAATGAAGAGTGGTCTCGTGCATACGAAGAAATTAATAATTTTGAAAAGATTTTAACAGCAGGAGATTATATTGTCATTAAGTTTTGGCTGCAAGTATCTGATGAGGAGCAGCTTAACCGTTTTAATGAACGTGAAGAGGATCCATATAAGTCTTGGAAGCTAACAGATGAAGACTGGCGAAACCGTGAAAAAACACCTCAGTATATAGAAGCTGCGAATGAAATGTTTGAGAAGACTGATAAGAAAAATGCGCCATGGGTTCTAGTACCGGGTGACGATAAACAATATGCTCGTGTACAGGTGCTGAAAGAAACATTAGCACATATCGAACGCGAGGCACAAAAACGTGGCCTTCATTTAACGAATGTATTAGGCAAAGCACATTTAGAAGATGCTGAATCGTCTAGCCTTGAATTACTAGAAGAGAAGCCTAAAAAACAAAAACCAAAACAAAAACAAAAAATGAAATAATGTTATAGATGCTGTAACAACAAGACGATATGTTTTAGTTGTAGCAGCATCTTTTTTTACATACAATAAAGTAAAACTTCAATCAGTGGGTTGTTTCCCCACTGATTGTTAGTTGAACCAATCGGGCTATTACGGTCAGTTAATCGTCTACTATGTCGACAGAATTTCAATTAAAAGTTGGGAAAGACATTTACTGACCGTTAAAGCGGGATAAAAGTAAAACTTCAATCAGTGGGTTGTTTTCCCCACTGATGTGGTTTCATCCATTGATAAAATGAATTCAGGCATTAAAAACGTATCGACAATTATCGGAAGGTTAGTGTGGAGAAATGGTGCTTAAAATTTGGAGATTATTGAGGAAAAAGGGTGAAAATGTGGTATCAATTCAAGGGGGAAAATGCTACATTCGCACATTTTATGAAAAAGATGCACAAAGTTTAACCGATCTCGTAAGTCGCAATAAATACTTTTGGTCTACATATGAACCGTTACAACGACCGGAATATTATACCATTAATGCTCAATATAAAAAAATTCAAGAAAGCTTATACTTGATGGACTCAAAGAGGGAATTTACTTTTGGTATTTTTGAGCCAGGTACAAATAATCTAATAGGACATATTGCTCTTTATTCAGTAAAACGTTTACCGTATTCCAGTGCGTTTGTTGGCTATGCAATGGATGAAATTTATATTGGAAAAGGGATCGTGACAGAAGCAGTAAACATGGTTGTGCAATTTGCGTTCGAGCAAGTGGGCTTACATCGAGTAGAGGCTTATGTTTCAACACAAAATAATCCTTCTATCCGAGTCTTAGAAAAGGCTGGATTTCAGCGTGAGGGTCTTTTGAGGAAGTTACTGTACATTAATGGTAAATGGGTCGATCATTATATGTATGCACGTTTAGAGGGCCAATAAAAAGAAGCGTCTATCTTTCAAAAAATGAAGGATAGACGCTTCCTTTTTTTATTATTGTTTACTACCGTTTATGATTAAATCAAGGCGACCTGTATTTGGATCAATCACTAATCCATGAACAGGCACGTCTTTAACCATTAACGGGTGATTGCGAATTGTATCGACGCTTTTCTTTACACTTGTTGCTACGTCACCAAAGCCACGTAAAAACTCTTTTAAATCAAACCCTGAATATTCTATCGTGTCGATAGTTTCAGGGGTAATCCCTCTAGCAACCATTTTCTTTAGCATTGCCTCTGGGTCAACGGCACTCATACCGCAGTCGTAATGTCCAACAACATACACCTCATCTGCTTGTAGTTCATAAACAGCTACAAGTAAACTACGCATAATTGCACCAAAAGGATGACTAACTAATGCCCCAGCACTTTTAACGATCTTTACGTCGCCATTACGCAAATTCATAGCTTTAGGTAACAGCTCTACAAGACGAGTATCCATACAAGATAACACAACGATGCGCTTATCAGGATACTTTGTTGTAATAAAAGGCTCATATTTTTTTTCTTGAACGAAATCTTCATTAAACTTAAGAATATCTTGTAACATTGTCATGAAAAATTGCTCCCTTCCTTACAGGAATTATTTTAGAGCAAAACTATAAATATGCAAATAATAATGACAATATTCACGCAATTTTTTACGAAAAAAACAGAAGTTTAGTAATTTATTTAGCGAATCGAAATAATTAAATGTCCGTAAAATCCGCCGGAAGATAAATAAAAAACAGCTACTTAAAGTAGCTGTTTTCAACAAAATTAAAATTTTTCGTTGGGTTTTGGATCTACAGTTACTGAAGACTTAGAATCTAAACCAACTTGTAGGTAGTGGATGAAGAATGCCAAAGAGATTAATAAAACGACACTAAAGCCCAGTACAGTCGTAATGAACATAATAAAAGCCCCTCTCTACTAAAATAATCTACAATATTATCTAAAGTAATTATACAATAGGTTACTAGGAAAATCTAAGGAGAATTTATGACATCCACAACATACCTAGTTCAGACTAATATTAGTAGGGATAAATTACTTGAATTGTCCAGTTAATAATACGGGAAATTAATTATTTTTACCTAATCGCAGTGGTGCTTTCTATATTCCATTGCCTAGAAATTTTCATGAAGCAATGTACGGAGCTTTGACGTAGTCCAAAGTTCTTAAATGAACAGCTCTTTCCCGCCCTCAAAACAAAAAGTTATAGGCAATCCCCCTCGCAAAATATTTAGAGACATTTAAATCAGACTGTGAATAGGTAATGTGCTACTAACGCTATTAATAAAGTGCATTTTGTCTGTTGTTAAATTTTCTTGACCTGCTTAGCTGCGACGTTTTTTGTACCGAAAGCGTAGCGACAGGTACAGAAGTCTCAGTCTTTAGTTGGTAAAAGAAGTTCTTTGAACAAGCACAAAGCCAAATCTAGATGTAATTATGTCGAGGCATAATTGATTAAATATGGGAAGAAATAAAATGAGTCTTTAGGAGCGTTTTCATAGCGAATGCGAAAAAAGTATTTTGTCTGATAAATCGACATTAAACTGTTTTGCACCATTTTCGTGCGGTATTTTAGTAATTATCTGAGTTAGTTTTTAATTATTAGTCTAAGTACTTATATGAATGCGTGGATCTTTTTGGATATTTAATCCTGATTTTATGACTAATCAAGCATGTTTTAGTAATTTTGTGTCGAAGAATAATAATAAATTCTTAAGTTTTTTCAAATAAAGACAATTTAGTGTATTATTCTTAATTCAATATAATCAAATATGGTCGAAAAGTGAATAAAAAGTATTTATTACATCGAAAAAAATGTGAAATACATTTATACTATATTAAAATTATGGAAAAAAAGACGAAATAAAGCTTAATAGAAGATTTGGAGGTTCTAGAATGGATATATCGTCGATTGTAGGGTTAATACTTGCGCTAGTAGCGCTATTAACAGGAATGGTGCTAAAGGGTGTAAGTTTAAGTGCGTTTTATAACCCAGCTGCCATTCTAATTATCATCTTCGGTACAATTTCCGCGGTAACAATTGCCTTCCCCATGAAGGAGTTAAAGCGTGTACCAAAGCTATTTAAAATTCTTTTTAAAGAAACGAAATTAGCAGATGATATTGAGATTATTAAGATGTTTTCGCAATGGGCTGATTTAGCTCGCCGTGAAGGTCTATTAGCGCTTGAGAGTAAAGCTTCAGAGATAGAAGACCCATTTTTGAAAAATGGACTTACGTTAGCGATTGATGGTCAAAATGCGGATTATATTCGTGACGTCCTAACAGAAGAAGTCGAAGCAATGGAAGAACGTCATGCTAGTGGTTCTGCAATCTTTACACAAGCAGGTACATACGCCCCGACTTTAGGGGTACTCGGTGCGGTAGTAGGGTTAATCGCCGCGTTAGCAGATATGAATGACATAGAAAAGCTAGGACATGCTATTTCAGCTGCTTTTATGGCTACATTGCTAGGTATTTTTACAGGTTATGTTTTATGGCATCCGTTTGCGAATAAATTAAAACGTAAATCAGCTATCGAAGTTAAGCAAAAAAGAATGATGATTGAAGGCATCCTTTCTGTCTTAGAAGGGGAGGCTCCACGTGTTATTGAACAAAAATTATCTTCTTACTTAACAATGGAAGAACGTCGTCAAATTTCTGATGAAAGCGGGGCGGGCGGCCTTGGCAAAGAAAGCTAAGAAAAAAAAGCATGATGAACATATCGATGAATCTTGGCTAGTTCCATATGCAGATATTTTAACACTGCTATTAGCTGTATTTATCATATTATTTGCATCCAGTTCAGTAGACCAAGAAAAGCTAGAGAGAATGTCAGCGGTGTTTAGTCAAGTATTTGATGGTGGTACAGGCTTTTTAGACCAGCCTGCACCGATACAAAGTCCGAATGCAGAAAGTGACCAAACACCACAAACGCAGCAAAATTCGGCCTACTTGAAGGATCAGCAGGAGTTAGCTCAAATTAAAGATAGTGTTGATAATTTTATCGCAGTTCACGAGATGGAAGGTCAATTCGCAACAGCGATGACTGATGAAGGGTTACTTGTTACAATTCGTGATAGTATCCTGTTTGATTCTGGGAAAGCAGACATTAAACCAGAGTATATGACAATAGCAAAAGAGCTTGCAGATGTATTGGTATCTAATCCTCCGCGTAATATTGTTATTACAGGTCATACGGATAATGTTCCAGCTGGACCAAACTTCTCTTCTAACTTACAGCTCTCAGCGTTGCGTGCGGTGAACTTCGCAGAGATTTTATTAAATAGTAACTCGAAGCTAGATGGTCGGAACTTTAGTACACAAGGTTTCGGTGAGAACCGTGCCGTTGCACCAAATGATACTAAAGAAGGGCGTGCGAAAAACCGTCGTGTAGAAGTGTTAATACAACCACTCGTAACTGAGGATGGTTCTGCTGTAAAAAGTACTAAATAGAAAAAAGCTATTAGCAAACGGCTTTGGTGCCTTCATTGCTAATAGCTTTTTATTTACAAATGGCTATTTATTTACGTAAAGCTCCTAATTCAGCAACGATGGCTTGCATTTCACTAGGACTAAATGTGTTGCGCTTCATGACCATTTCGTATAAATAGACCAGGTCTTCGTAATTAGCTTCATCAAAATTTTCCGATTTCATCGCATCGACATTAACCATACGAAGCTTGTCTTTCATTTGATCAACCATATAAATAACGTTTTCTTTTGACGGTACTGATAAATCCATTATTTAAACCTACCTTTCGTAATCCTCGAAAATATCATTTCATTGAATAAAAAAAATGTCAACACTGTTTTTGGGCATTGCTTTAAAAATAGACCGTTATTGGGTAGAATAAGGGCGTAAGTAGTTTAATTATTCTAAGATACATTTACTAAAACAGGGGGTATTTAATATGGGACGAAGTAAATTATTAGCATCTATCGTAGTTGGTGCCACAGTTGGAGCTGCATTAAGTATGTTTGACCGTACAACGCGTGAAAAAACAATAGCTTCAACGAAAAAGATGAAAGAAGCAATATCGTATTATTCAACCAACCGAGAGGAATTACAAGTGCTGGTTGAGGAAAAAGTATTGGCTACTAAAGTGCTATGTGAAAGTGTTTCAGAAAATGTCAACTCAATCATTGATAAAGTTGATGAATTTAAAGAATTACCTTCCACAATCGAAGGCATGATTAATGATACGAAATCAGCCTTTTCTTTGCCTGATAAAGAATAGTTGTCGTACAGGAGGGAATTTGTATGGAAAAGAAAAAAGCATCGATACATTCAGCTGTCGGTATGGTGAAATCATTCGTCTCACCAGATGAAGATACTGTAGATGTGATGACATCAAGAGGCTTTATGCAAGATTTAATGCTACGCATACAGCGAGTGGAAATATCAGCTCTTGCAGCGGAATTGGCTTATTTCTTTTTACTGTCTTTTTTCCCACTACTAATTTTTCTAGTTACATTACTACCGTATTTGAATATACAGTCGACGCAAGTGTATTCATTTCTAGTGAATATAATGCCGGACGAGGTATACAGGCTTATTGAAAATACCTTAGATGAAATTTTAACAAATCGTAATAGTAGTTTATTATCCGTCGGGGTACTTGGGACAATTTGGTCCGCTTCCAAAGGAATTAATGCATTAATTAGAGCCTTAAATAAGGCTTATGATACAGAGACTAGGGGGAGTATCTTAGATCGAGGATTATCCCTTGTTTTCACCTTAGCATTCGTCGTTGTTATTGCTGTCGTACTACTTTTACCGGTTTTTGGGCAACAAGTAGGGCATTTCTTATTTTCGATTGTTGGCATTGAGGAGCAGTTTGAAATAATCTGGTATAGAATGCGTTGGTCGATACCACCTCTACTTATTTTTATAGTTTTAATGGGAATATATAGATTTGTTCCAAATACAAATCCTCGTTTAAAGTTAATGGGGGTTTGGCCAGGGGCATTGTTTTCAACTCTTGCCTGGGTGGCAGTAACATATGCTTTCTCTTTTTATATTAATAATTTCGCGAATTATTCCGCTACATATGGCAGTATTGGTGGCGTTATTATTTTAATGCTTTGGCTATATTTCACGGGGATTATTTTAATTTTTGGTGGCATTTTAAATGCGACGATGCAGAAAAAAGTATTGCAAAAAGAACTTTTGAAGCAGAAGACACTAACGAATAGGTAGGGATATTGAAAAGAACAGCCTCGCATCACGTTTTGTGATACGAGGCTGTTTGTTTTTTTAGGCGTTTTTATTAAGCATACGTAAGCCATTTAAAATAACTAAAATAGTGCTTCCTTCATGTCCGATTACACCTAGCGGTAAATCGACGACTTGTAAGAAGTTAGAGGCAATTAATAAAACGATGACGCCGATAGAGAAGAAGATATTTTGTTTGATGATGCGTTGCATTTTACGTGATAAACGTACTGCGTAGGCAATTTTTGATAAGTCGTTTTTCATTAAAACGACATCTGCTGTTTCCAAGGCAACATCTGTTCCTTCTCCCATAGCAATTCCGGTAGTTGCAGTGGCTAATGCGGGTGCATCGTTAATACCGTCGCCGACCATCCCTACAAATTTATGTTCAGAAAGAAGTCGTTTCATCTCAGTCACTTTTGTTTCAGGGAGACATTCTGCAACGTATTCTGTCACGCCTGCTTCCTTGGCAATTGCCTTTGCTGTCTTCTCGTTGTCGCCCGTTAGCATGATAACATCAATACCTAGCTCTTTTAGTAAGGATACTGCTTTTTTTGCTTCACTGCGAACGGTATCCCTTAAGGCTGCTAATGCGGCAATGCCATCTTTATCACGAATGAAAATAACGCTTTTTCCTTCTGAGGCAAGGTTTTCTGCTGCACCATTTGCAAAATCATTTGCCTCATCTAGACCAACGAAGTCTGGTTTACCAACAAGATACTCGACCTCGTTTACGTAACCTTTGATACCCCAACCTGGGATATCTTCGATAGTCGCTTGAGCAAACTGCGTGATACCTTCTTTTCTTGCGTATAAAGTAATTGCTTGAGCAAGTGGGTGGTTCGATTGTGCTTCAATACCTGCAAGGATTGCCATTGTATTTTCACGGTCTAATCCTTCTCGAACAATAAAATCAGTAACGGTTGGTTTTCCTTGTGTTAAAGTACCTGTTTTATCTACCGCTAGTGCACGTAATGCACCTAGATGTTCTAAATGTAGGCCTCCTTTGAATAGCACACCGTGTTTTGCACCATTTGAAATGGCTGCAAGAGTTGCTGGCATAATGGATGCAACAAGTGCACATGGAGAAGCAACTACTAGGAGTACCATTGCTCGATAGAAAGTTGTTGTCCAGTCCCAACCGAGTACAAAGTGAGGGAGAAACATCATGAGGGCAACGGTAAGTAGCGCAATTTTTACATAAGTACCTTCGAATTTTTCTATAAACTGTTGAGATGGAGATTTCTCACTCTGAGCACTTTGTACAAGCTGGATAATTTTTTGGAATAGTGTTTCAGAATTTGGTTTTGTCATTTCCATCGTAATGGCACCATTTAAGTTCACTGTACCTGCGAATACTTCGTCACCTTCACGTTTCGCCACTGGAAGCGGTTCACCGCTTATTGCGGATTCATCGATAGAAGACTGTCCTTTAAAGATTACACCGTCTGCTGGTACACGTTCACCAGGTTTTACGAGCAGGTGATCTCCGATTTGTAATGTAGAGACAGAAACTTTCATTGGTTCAAAGTTACCACGTACAAGCCAAGCTTCTTCAGGTTGTAAGTTCATGAGTGCAGAAATTTCACGATGACTTTTATTCATTGCGTATGTTTCAAGAGCGCCACTTACAGCAAAAATGAAAATAAGAATAGCACCCTCCGTCCAATAACCGATTGCAGCTGAACCAACTGCAGCTAATACCATTAATAGTTCAACATTAAGTTCTTTATTTTCAATGGTTTCTTCAATACCTTCTTTTGCTTTAGCAAATCCACCAACACAAAATGCAACAATATATAAAATAATAGAGGCTGTTGTTTGCCCGCTAGTATCTAAACGCCATGCAAGCAAAATAAACAGACCTGCTATAAGGGCAGCAATTAATTCAGCGTGTTCCTTCGTTTTCTCAATTAAACTAAAGTTTTCTCGTTTAGAGTGTTCCACCTTTATCCCCCCTGATAATGAAAATCAATATCAAAACCTTTATAATGCAATGTATATAAACAATAGCGAATTGAAAATCGCTTTCAATTAACTCCTTTCTAATTTAGAATTATTATAACAAAGGTATTTGGAAAAAGAAAGTAAGAAATTTGAAGGGATTTTTAAAGAAAGGGAATAAAAGCAGTCCAGGATTGAGATGGAGGCGATTATGAGTTTTTTTGAAATAATTTTGAACATAAGAAAAAGCACAGTTATTCATAGGAATATTCTGTGCTTTTCAAATTTGTGCAGGCTCATCACCATCCCAAAATGGGTGATGAGCCATTAATTATTAAGTTATAAATTCGCTTTTGCAGAGTGGCTGCCGCTATGCTAACACCACAGCTTAAAAACCAATTCTGCTATTCAATGTAACGATTTTATTAGAATACTCGTTCTGCGTGTAGAGCAAGTTTTTCTAGTGATGATTTGTCTACATCTGCGTGTAGTGAGTTACCGTGAGAGTCCATTGTTACAACAGCTGTGAACTTCTCAACGTTTAAATGCCACATTGCTTCTGGAATACCGAATTCCATTAGGTCAACGCCTTCAACACCTTTAATGCAGTCTGCGTAGTACTGTGCAGCACCACCGATTGCATTTAAGTAAACACCACCGTGCTCTTCTAATGCAGCAAGTGTTTTTGGTCCCATTCCGCCTTTACCAATTACAGCGCGGATACCGAATTTTTTCATGATGTCACCTTGATATGGCTCCTCACGAATAGAAGTAGTTGGACCAGCAGCCTTGACAGTCCAGTTGCCTTCTGCGTCTTTTGCCATTACAGGACCACAGTGATAAATAACTTGTCCATTAAGATCAACTGGAGCATCATGACTCATTAAGTGATGGTGAATTGCGTCACGGCCAGTATACATACGACCAGTAATTGAAACAACGTCACCAACTTTTAGAGCGCGAATTTGTTCTTCAGTAATTGGTGCAGTAAGTTCTACTACATCTGTAGTATTATCTTCTGTTGTTGCTGCAACTTCATCTTCTTTAAATGTAATTTTTTCGCCTTCTTGGTAATGCCAGTTAATAATTTCGCCAGTTTGAGGATTGATGTCCACAGCCATACGACGGTATGCCCAGCAGTTATAAGCTACTGATACGTAGAATGATGCAGGGATACGGTGCATAACACCAATTTTACAGCCAAGTAATGTTGCTTCACCACCGAAGCCCATTGTACCGATACCAAATGTGTTAGCAGTTTTCACTACATACTCTTCTAATTTAGCAAGATCAGGATTTTGGTTTGTATCTTCCACATGACGGAATAACTGTTCTTTTGCTAAGTCGTATCCAGAAGAGCGGTCGCCACCGATACCTACACCGATGAAACCAGCTGAACAACCTTGTCCTTGTGCTTGGTATACTGAGTGAATAATACATTTACGGATACCATCTAAATCACGACCAGCACGGCCAAGACCTTCAAGCTCACATGGTAGGCTGTATTGAATGTTTTTGTTTTCACAGCCGCCACCTTTAAGGATTAATTTAATAGTAATATAGTCTTTTTCCCATTGTTCGAATTTCATAACAGGAAGACCGTCACCAAGGTTATTACCGCTGTTTGCGCCTGTTAATGAATCAACCGCATTTGGACGTAATTTTGCATCTGCAGTAGTATCGTTAATAGCTTTTTTAATAGCTTCTTTAATTTCTAATTGGTTTACACCAACAGGAGTATAAATTTTGAATGTTGGTAGACCAGTATCTTGACAGATTGGTGATACATTATCTTCTGCCATAATAATATTAGTTGAGATTGTGTCTAAGCTCATTGCAGCACGAGTACCAGCATTCTCAGCTTCTTTAGCTTTCTTAATTGCACGACGTACGTCTTTTGGTAGATTAGTAGATGTTTCAGTAATTAAATTGTAAAGACTTTTCTCCAAATTTTGGATATTCATTTAGTGTTGCCCCCCATAGAAAATTTGATTATTTCCACGATACATTATACTCTTTTCAACTAATGAAAAAAAGAGTTCAACTCATTGTGGTCGGAATTAAAGGTCTATTCTCAAAAAGAGGTAATTTAAATGTGAAATTATGTATCTATCGTTAAGTTGTTAAGAGATAATGGAAGCGTGGTAATAAACAATATCTTAAGGATTTCCTGATTGATTTTAGGATTTACTGGAGCGTTTTTTTTCGAGAAGGGGATCACTTTAGGGGCGAAGCGGATCAATTTGGGAGCGAAACGGATCACTTTGGGGGAGAAGCGGATCAATTTTAGGGCGAAGCTGATTACTTTGGGAGTGAAGTGGATCACTTTTGAATCCGTGCTGATTAAATCACCGTAAAGATTGCTGATAGAGAACAATTGTTCTATAATAGATATATAATTTACATTAGGGGGTAATATTATGAAGTTACTTAATTTACCTGAAGCGTTTGAACAATATCGGACTGTAATAGAGGAAACGATACAGCCTACTGTATTTATTGAAACGGAAGAACGAAAAACATCTTTATTTGAAAGTAAGTTTGCAGGCGATCCTTATTTTCCATTGTCAATGGAATATCCGGAAAGTCCTGAAGGGCAACCTTTAAAATTACTAGCACAAATTAATTTTGCAGATGTACCTAATCATTTACCAAATTTCCCTGAAGAGGGAATTTTACAGTTTTATATTGATGGTTATGATGATGTATTAGGAATTGATTTTGATAATGGTCAAAATCAGGAGGGCTTCCGCGTCATTTTCCACGAACATATTGTCAGTGATGAGTCGCAATTAGTACAAGACTTCTCATTTGTTGAAGTGGAAGAAGAATTATTCTTTCCAGTGGAAAAAGAAATGGCATTGTCTTTTGGGACAAGCTATGAACCATTATCAGCAAATGACTTTAGAAGTGAAAAAATATATGCGAAGATCTTTGCTAATATAGAAGACAATGATAATTTAGTAGACTCATTTTATGAAACCTTAAATAGTTCAGGTCATAAAATTGGAGGATATCCATTTTTTACTCAGGAAGATCCAAGAGCATATGGCAACTATACAGATTCAACAGTTTTGTTGCTTCAAATTGATAGTGTAGGCGAACATATTGTGTGGGGGGATGACGGGGTTGGCAATTTCTTCATCACTGAAGATGAGCTGAAACGTAAGGATTTTAGTAGAGTTCTATATAATTGGGATTGCTATTAACTGAAAATGGAACAGAAAAAAGCAAGTGGATATAGAGCATCCGCTTGCTTTTATCTTCATTCAGCAAATCTTTTTTTTGCGAAGGCGAAGCGTCAGCGGCAATCCGCCAAGGCGAAATTGATTAGTAATTATTGTTCACGAGCATTAAATTGCTCCATTTTATCTTCTAAATCATCCATCATTTGAATTAAACGATCGATATCCTCTAATTCAGTTGTTTCAGGATCAATTGCATCTAAAACTTCTAAAAATATTTCAAGACGCTCTTTTAAGTAATTCATTTGCTGTTTTTTATCAGTGATAGGATTTGACATACATACACCTCATTTCGTCCCCTCCATCTTAGCTGATTTGGGACTAAATTTCAATGTTTAGGTAAACACCTAGGACTTAGCGATTATTTTGCGAAAATCAATAGACAGAATATTTACAATATTGAGGGCGTGTGTTAAATTAATATTAAGAAAAAGTAAAGGAGCTGATTTAAAAAATCCAAAAAACTCTAACTCGAAAAGGAGGGAGTTTAAACAAGTACTCGGCCGATATAAAAGCCGAAATTCGTGTTTATACAATTAAATGGAGATAAGTGTTAGTTAGGCCTTAGCGTAAAATCACATGTGGTGAGCGCTAAGGCTTTTTGTTATGCTGTTATTTGGAAGAATGACTTGATGTTGGAGGAAATGATGACATACTTCTCAGATTACAGCAAAAAAAGATTTGCCATTCTAGTGTTAATTGTATCTATTTCAGGCTTTTCGCAAGGGATGCTTTTACCGCTAATTTCAATTATTTTCGAACGTGATGGAGTATCCTCTGCGTTGAATGGATTAAACGCAACAGGTCTATACATAGGAACTTTATTAATCTCACCGTTTATCGAGCAGCCATTACGAAAATGGGGCTACAAACCCATTATTTTAATTGGCGGTGCACTTGTCTTCGCTTCACTACTTGCATTTCCTTTATGGAAGAGTGTGACCTTTTGGTTTATTCTCCGCTTACTTATTGGGATAGGAGATCATGCATTACATTTTGCAACACAGACGTGGATTACAAGCACCTCAGATCATAAAAGCTTAGGAAAAGGTATGGCTATTTACGGCTTGTCCTTTAGTACAGGCTTTGCAGTCGGGCCTTTGATGGTGAAACTTATACAAGTTTCAGAAGCATTACCGTTTATTGTGTCCTCGATTATGTGCTTATTGGCATGGGCTTTTGTCTTCCTTTTACAAAATGAAAAACCAGAGCGATTAACGGGAGACTTAAAGGCACGAGGCTGGCATCGTTATAAAATGGCTATTGCATTTGGCGGGATTTTAACGCAAGTGCCGCTTGGAGCAATAGGGGATAAAGTCGGACGACGTAATGTCTTGATGATAGGCTCATTTGGTGGGGCTGTTATTTTTGGCATTGCAAGTTTTGTAGAGCATTCACAAATGGCAGTAGCCGTAGCATTTTTCTTTTCAGGTACATTAGTCGGTTCGATGTTTTCATTAGGTATTACCTATATGGCTGACTTAACACCTAAGGAACTAATGCCAACAGGAAATCTGCTTTGCGGTATTGCCCTTAGCATTGGTAGCTTAACAGGTCCATTTTTAGGAGGCGTTTATTTAGAATATGTAAATTACAGCTTCCTTATATTAGTGGCGATGCTTTTGCTAGCCATAGCAATTGTTTTATTAGTATTTGGACGAAATAAAAATAAGCGACCAGTGTCGATGTAGGGGGGCATTGTCTTTTGGAAATTATCCTTGAAGCAGAAGGAAGAGAGTCAAACGCTCGGGGAAACAGAAGAATTACTCAGTTCGGAGACTTTTGAGCAAAATAAAAGAGCGGGGCTCATCTCCCGCTCATAAAACAAAAAACGCCCAGCAAATCCGTGCTGTTATGGCGTTCTTGTCGTGACAAGGATGTTCCATCCAAGTCACATAGGTTTGGCACCTAGAAAGTTATTATACAGACAAGCAAACATAAAATCAAATAATATTTGCAGATAGGTAATATTTGGACTTTGGATTTCTATCTCTATATAATAGAAGAACACTAACTAAGATGACTATTTATAATGAGGAGATTACCACATGGCAGAATATAAAAAATTATCGATTCACCGTGCATTAACAGAATTAAAGATGCTAAATCACCGTATCGAAGCAGCAACGAATGAAGTTAGCTTAGTGTTAGCTAATCGTAAAAGCAATAGCAAAATTAATGGTGTAGAGATTCAAGAATATGAAAAGCAAATGCAAGCCTCGTACGATAAAGTAGTTAGCTTAGTTGACTATCGTAACCGAATTAAGGCGCAAGTTGTAGAGTCTAATGCTAAAACAAAAGTAATAGTAGGAAAAGAAGAAATGACTGTAGCAGAAGCGATTGAACGCAAACAGTCCATTCAATATGAAAAGGAACTGTTAGAAGTCATGCAACAGCAATATCGTTCAGCGATAAATACGGTTGCAAAAGAAAATGATGCGTTGCCAGGAAAGCTAGAAACGTATTTAGTTAATATATTAGGAAATAAAGATAAACAATCTCCAGAAGAAGTAAAATTACATACGGAGACATTTATGAAAAGAAACGAGTACGAGTTAATCGATCCGATGAATGTTAAAAAGAAAATTGAGGCGTTAAGTAATCGAATTGAAGAATTCGAATCAGAGGTCGATGCTGTATTATCGGAATCGAATGCAACAACATTTATTGAAGTGCAAGCCTAACTAAAAATGCATGGCCTAGCGAAAACAGAAAACGAAAAGTCGCTCGCGCTTCAAGACATGTGTGCGAGTTAAAACCTGAAACATGTCTTACTACAATGGATAGTTTAAACAATCGGAGATAAAAGCTCAAAGATTAAAGCTAAAAGTCCAAAGTTTACGTTTCAAAGTTCTTTAGTATTAAAGCTAAAAACTTAAAGAATAAAAATCTTTTAAATCCTGGGTTACTGGTTAAGGTGTTGATTTTTCTGGACCGTCTGTCGTCCACTAGGCAGCTGGAGCTGTGCATTACATATAAAATAATATACAAAACAATGAAGGCGTCTCTTAATTTTTAGGAGACGCCTATTTTGATGCTGTTTAATTTATTTTAAAGAGCGTCTCTCATTTTTTGAGGACGCCCATTTTCATTACTTATCCTTCAACACAAGCTTCGCCACACATTCCACCTGCGCCGTTTGTGCAAACATATCAACCGGCTGAATATATTCCACATCATAAAACTTCGATAATTCGTTTAAATCCTTCGCCAAAGTTGATGGATTACACGATGTATAGACAAAGCGCTTCGGTTTTAGCTTCAGCACGGTGCGGATGAACTCTGGTGCTAGACCTGTGCGTGGTGGGTCTACTGTAATAACATCTGGTGTAAATCCTTCCTTGCGCCATTTTGCTAATACGCTCTCTGCTGTTCCGACTGCGTATTTAGTATGCTTGAAGCCATGGTTTCGGGCATTTTTACGAGCATCCTGAATGCTTTCTGGAATAACGTCCATTCCACGAACTTCTTTGGCTTTGTCAGCTAGCCATAAACCGATTGTACCAACACCGCAGTAGGCATCAACAACGGTTTCTTTGCCTGTTAATGCTGCTGCTTTTTTAATTTCATCATAAAGATGAACAGTTTGTGTTGGATTCAGTTGGAAAAAGGCGCGAGCTGATAAATCAAATGCTAATTCGCCAAGTTCCTCATGAATTGTTTCCTTACCATCAAGGACAATCGTTTCATCGCCAAAGATTAACGATGTTTTCTCACGGTTAATATTTTGTGCGATCGATACGATACTTGGGTCGATTTTCTTTATACGTTCAATAAGCTCCGCTTGATGTGGAATTTCCTTACGTGTTGTAACGAGCACGACTTGTGTTTCACCAGTACGAATCCCAGTACGTACAACAATTGTACGCACTAAGCCATCAAGCGTACGACCATCGTAAATAGTAATATTCAGTTTTTGCAAAATTTTACGTGTTGCCACTGTGATTTTTGATGTAACCGGATGTTGAACAAGGCAATCATTTATGTTCAGTAACTTGTTGCTACCTTCTGCAAATAACCCTGCATAGACACGTTTACCTTCTTTACGTACTTGATATTGACTTTTGTTACGATAATTCCATGGGTTATCCATCCCTAGAGTTTTGCGAACTTCAACTGTATTAGCTAAAGGCTTAGCATAACGTTCTAATGCTTGAACTACGATATCACGCTTTTCGATTAGCTGTTTGTCATATGTCATATGTTGAAGCTGACAGCCGCCACATTCATTGTAAACTGGGCATGGTGCTTCCTGACGATATTTTGAAGCTTTGCGAATAGCTAATATTTCTGCTTCGGCAAAGTTTTGCTGTGTTTTAGTCACTTGTGCTGTAATTTCTTCACCAGGAATAGCGCCCTTTACGAATACAACATTACGCTTATAAAAGCCTACTCCTTCACCGTTAATACCAAGTCTTTTTATTATTAGAGGAAATTTTTGTCCAACTTCCATTGTTGTTTGCTGCGTCAAGCGTTCCACGTCCCTGTTCTTTTAATATCTCCCCATTATAACTAAGGAGTAGACGATTGCAAAGCGACAGGGAAATCTTCATGTTCTAAAACTAAATCGTCAAGGGATAAAAATGTATAGCCTTGTTTTTTCGCTTCGGCAATAAACCTTGGAAGAGCTTCAGCGTTATCCTGCGCTACAGTATGCATTAATATTACGGCACCAGGGTGTAGCTGTTCTATTAATGCATTGTACGCATAATCTGCGCCACGACGTACATCCCTTTCCCAATCCTTAAAGGCAACGGACCAGAAAATATGACGGTAGCCTTCAGAATTTCCGACCTCTAATAATTTCGCATTAAATATACCTTCAGGTGGGCGGAAGTAAGTTGTACGCTTTATACCAGTCAATCCCCTCAGCTTATCGTCAAATTTTTTCCATTCTGTACTCATAGCATCTGGCGTTAATCTCGCCATATTTGGATGTCCATATGAATGGTTGCCGATTGTATGGCCATCTTTAACCATGCGTTTTACTATTTCGGGGGCACTTTCTAAATAATGACCAGTTAAAAAGAAGGTGGCTGGTGCTTTTTCCTTCTTCAATGTATCCAAAATGCTTTCTGTAAACCCATTTTCATAGCCGTTATCAAAGGTTAAATAAGCAACTTTTTTATCAGGCTTACCTTTATAAATAGCGCCATACTTCTCAAGTAGCTGATCAAGCTGTGCCCCAGCCTCAGCTGGTTCGCCGTTTTTCGCTCGCTTTAATCCCCAATGGTATTCTTCAGAGCCAGAAGCTGAAAATGGATTAAAGCTAATTGCCGCGGCAATAATAAAAGTAGCGATGACCGCTCCTACAATATGCTGTTTCCACATTAAAACGCATCCTTTCTTTTTTATTAGAATGCGTATTTTTCAAAAAAATATCCTATTTGATTAAATACAATAAATCTTGAAGAGCTTCTTTTAAATTAGGGAATTTAAATACAAAATGATGATGATGTTTTTCTTAAAAAGTAGGTAGTATATGGACCTTTCATTCATATAAATGTTTTGCTTTCTCTTTAGTAATCCCGCGTGAACCGGGAGAGTACTCGCGGAAGGGAAGCAAATACTCGCGGAAGAGAAGCGAATACTCGCGCGAACCGGGAGAATACTCGCGGAAGAGAAGTGAATACCCGCGAACCGAGAAATACTCGCGGAAGAGAAGCGAATACTCGCGCGAACCGGGAGAATACTCGCGGAAGAGAAGCAAATACTCGCGCGAACCGGGAGAATACTCGCGGAAGAGAAGCAAATACTCGCGCGAACCGGGAGAATACTCGCGGAAGGGAAGCAAATACTCGCGGAAGAGAAGCGAATACTCGCGAACCGTGAAATACTCGCGGAAGAGAAGCGAATACTCGCGCGAACCGGAAGAATACTCGCGGAAGGGAAGCGAATACTCGCGCAAACCGTGAAAATACTCGCGGAAGAGAAGTGAATACCCACGCGAACCGAGAAATACTCGCGGAAGAGAAGCGAATACCCGCGCAAACCGGGAGAATACTCGCGGAAGAGAAGTGAACACCCGCGAACATAGAATATGCCTACGGAAAAAAGCAATACATACGAAAAATGTTATAATGGTGAATAGTGAGGTGTTACTAATGCGTATTATTACGAAAATTGCACGTCAAAAAAACAATCCAGAACGTTATAATATATATTTGAACGAAGAATACGCTTTTCCTGTAGATGAGGCAATTCTTATTCAATTTGGATTAACGAAGGGAAAAGTGCTTGAGGAATTTGATATTCAGGAAATTGCCTATGAGGATGAGATTCGAAAGGCTTTTAATAAAGGGTTAAATTTTTTATCTTATCAAATGCGTAGCGAGCATGAAGTAAAGAAAAAGCTTCTCACGTTAGAATTTGGCGAAGCGGTTATTTTAGAGGCTATACAAAAGCTTAAATCATATGGGTTTTTAAATGATGAAACTTACTCTAAGGCATTACTCGATACGAAAAAAGCTACGATGAAAAAGGGTCCCAAGGCAATTAGACAAGACCTTATGAAAAAAGGAATTGATAAAAGCTTGCAGGATGAGGTACTTGCTACGTATAGTCATGCGGAACAGGTAAAGCTTGCGACACAATTGGCTGAGAAGGTCATTCGATCGGAAAAAAGGAAAACGCCAACACAAATAAAAGCTAAAATTCAAGATTTTTTAATGCGAAAAGGTTATTCTTTTAGTGTTGTAGATGATGTGCTAAGTCAAGTAGAGATTGAGCAAGATGAAGATGAATGGCAACAGCTACTTGATGTACAAGGCGAAAAAGTTTGGAAAAAGTATTCATCGAAGTATACTGGTTATGAACTGAAAATGAAAATAAAGCAGGCGCTCTATCAAAAGGGGTTTCCTATAGAAGTTATAGATCGTTTTATAGAAGAGAAGGAGAATGAGGAATGAACGAAAAAAATTATGCTGCAATGTCAGAGCACGAATTACGTGAGGAAATAGCTATGATAAAGGAAAAGGCACGTAAGGCGGAGCAGCTAGGTATCATCAATGAATTCGCAGTTTACGAGCGTAAGGCTTTAATGGCGGCTGCTTATTTAGTGGATTTGGATACAATAATTCCTGGGGAAATGTATCGTATTGATGGCTCTGAAAATGAATTTTTCCAAGTGGATTATTTAAAAGGACGCTTTGCTTGGGGACATCGCTTAGGGGGCGAAAAATACCAAGAGGCTTTACCTGTTTCCATGCTATCTCCTGTAAAGGTGGGCAAATAAATGGATGAAAAAATTGAAAAACTAACTGCTGAATTACTTGCAAAAAATCCGCAAATGTCAGTAGGACGTGCACGAGTATGGATTGAGCTTTTATGGAGTGATTTTGAATCGACTTCTGCAAAAGCTGGTTACTCTTATCGTGGTGCTGATTACACTGAAAATTTAGTGCGTCAATTAATTACCAGCTACGGTGATAAACTGCATGCATTTGCAGGACGCAATCCCAAATACGCACATTTACTTGATGCTAGTGATGATATGGTGCAATAACAAAACCCTGACCAATATTTGGTCAGGGTTTGCTGATGTTTAATTACTTGCGCCAACCTGTAATTTTTTTTGGAGTTTATCTTCAGTGAAAATCCAGCCTGTGTATGAAGTGATAATCTCATTGTCATCATTTAAATGAGCGACAGCAACGAACGGATAGCGATTATCACTGCGGTAACGCAGATCAATTAATCTTACTTCTGTTAAGCCATTATCGAGTTCTGAAATTTCCCAACGATACAATGGTGAGAATGACACGAAAGCAGCGAGATTACGATCTTTCAATGCTATTTCGATAAGAGGCGTTTTCGGTAAAGGTTTTATTTCGAATTTATCATAAATATTAACAGTTCGCCCATAAGCGCGCCCAACGTAATAATGCGTTTTAGATTTTGCTGCAATTCGCCAGTGGAAGAATCTCATTGTAGGAGCTACAATAACATACTCTTCATCCTGAATGGTTTTATGCACAGCGTTCTTTACAGCCTTTTGGACCGCAAATCGCAAAATGTAGTAAACGATAATAATGAGATACATGATACTAAATGTCCAAACTGGATCTGCACCAAATGCCCAAAGTAAAATGCCGAGGCAATGTAGTGTAAAAATGATTGGATCAAACGTATTAATAACACCAAGTGCAACCCATCTTCTAGAGAATGGTCGAAGTGCTTGTGTACCATAAGCATTGAAAATATCAACAAAGACGTGAAGTGCTACAGCTAAAAATGTCCAAAGCCATAAATGAAACACATTTGCGTCTTGAATAATAATTGCTAAAACCACTGTAATTAAGAGAGGCCAAATAGCTACTGCTGGTAGTGAATGTGTTATTCCGCGATGGTGTCGAATATAAATTGCGTTGTTGCGCAGTTTTAAAACAGTATCGACATCTGGTGCCTGTGAGCCAATAATTGTACCTGCCATTACTGCGGTAAAGGTCATTGAATGCTCTGCTACAACGGGATCGGCTAATGCAAGACCACCGAGAGCTATACCCATAACGAAATGTGTGCCTGAATCCAAAAATATCCACTCCTTGTATGCAACAAAAAAGAGTACAATTTGCATACATGTATATTTCAATAATCCGTAATACCTGATATTTACTTATTTAATTTTGAAGCTAGAAAAAATATGACGTTTTTTGTCGTTTCTGACAATGATCTTTTCTTAATTGTATACTCTTTTTACCATAAATAAAATCGTAAAGACGCAGGAGGTCACTGTGAATTATCCATATGTAACAGAATTTCGACAATCTTTAGTCGAATGGTTTAATGTTGAGAAACGTGATTTACCTTGGAGGCATACTACGGACCCTTATAAAATCTGGGTATCGGAAGTGATGCTACAGCAAACACGTGTCGACACAGTTATTCCTTATTACAATCGTTTCATGGAAAGTTTTCCAACATTAGAATTACTCGCGGAAGCTCCACAAGAATACTTATTGAAGCATTGGGAAGGCCTCGGCTATTATTCCCGTGCACGTAACTTACAAGCGGGTGTTCGTGAGGTATTAGAAAACTATGGTGGAATAGTACCCGATAATCGCCACGAAATTTCAACATTAAAAGGTGTTGGCCCATATACTGCTGGAGCTATTCTAAGTATTGCCTATAATAAGCCCGAACATGCGGTAGATGGCAATGTTATGCGCGTTTTAAGTCGTGTGCTTAATATTCATGAAGATATAGCAGTTCCAAAGACTAAAAAGATTTTTGAAGCGGCTGTTGAAGAATTGATAGATCCTGAAAATGCATCGTCCTTCAATCAAGGCTTAATGGAGCTTGGTGCACTTATTTGTACGCCAACTTCACCAAAGTGTTTATTGTGTCCAGTTCGCGAATACTGTACCGCTTTTAATGAAGGTGAGCCTGGAAAATTACCTATCAAATCTAAAAAAGTAAAAATGAAGCATATCACATACGATGTGCTTGTATGCCAAGATGACGAAGGTCGAATTTTATTGGAGCAGCGTCCAACAGAGGGTTTACTAGCTAATCTATGGCAGTTTCCAATGCTTGAGCACGGTAAAGATTCAATAGATACTTTTATTAATGACTATACTATGAATGTTCAATTGCAACAGGATTTGTTAACATTTAAACATGTTTTTTCACATTTAACATGGCATATAAATAGCTATTTTATGAAATGTAATTCAGCAGTAAAGGGCGAATGGCTGACTCGCGAACAAATAGAATTATTACCAATGCCCGTTCCAATGCTGAAAATTTGGCAAGAAATTAAGGATTAATCAAGAAAATAATATTTATAAAAATTTATAGCATAAAACCATTCACCTCGGTACACAATAATGAGCGTGGAGGTGAATGAATAATGAAAAAGCAAAACAACAACCAAAATTTACAACCGAATAAAAACATGCAACGTCAAAGTCAAGAATTTGGTTATGAAACGGATGTTAATGAAGTGCAAAAGCAAAATGCTAAAGCAGAGCAAAACAAAACTCAAGCTTCAGGTAACTTCAATAAAACTAACCAAGATCTTGGTGAATAACACTTTGTAATTGCATAATTGCATTTACCTCTAAGGAGCTGTCTAAAATCGAAAAGATTAAAAAAGGCAGCTCCTTTTTAATTTTTATATAGCAAGATGAGAAAATCGCTCGGATAGGCCAGAGAACTGATTGGATGCGGGGAAGAACGTCTCAGCTCTGCTTCAGAAGAAAAACCCCAATCTGATCTATAAACATAAGCAAAAAAATTTCAATTGGGTTATTGTTATGATAAAATTCGCTTCAAATTAACGAAATTTTGTACATATTTAAAAGAGCGCAGGGAAATTTGTGGTTTTCTAACTACACCTTTCGCGTACACATTGCTATAATATACTAGAGACTGACTGCTAGATTTAGGTAGCATAGACGAAAAGGTGGGCTTCAAAGATGGCAATACCGGTAGAAGGAGAAACGATACAAATACATAGTTATAAGCACAATGGCCGTATCCACCGTGTTTGGCAAGAAACAACGGTTTTAAAAGGAACGAAAAATATCATTATCGGTGCGAATGAACGGACACTTGTGACAGAATCCGATGGTCGTACGTGGCTAACGAGAGAGCCTTCTATTTGTTATTTCCATGCGGAGCACTGGTTTAACATCATTTGCATGCTACGTGAGGACGGTGTGTATTATTATTGCAATCTAAGCTCACCATTTGTTTTCGATAATAATGCCATTAAATATATTGACTATGATTTAGACATTAAAGTTTTCCCTGATATGTCTTATTCACTCTTGGATGAGGATGAATATGAGCTACATAGTAAGGAAATGTCTTATCCAGATGTCATAGATAAAATTTTAAAGCGCAATGTCGATAAATTAATTAGCTGGATTCAACAAAAAAGAGGACCCTTTGCACCTGATTTCATCGATGCCTGGACAAGCCGTTATAAGTTTCAGCTCGATATGCAAGCAGATGATTGTTAGTTGCACCTATTAGTTTTACTAATGGGTGTTTTTTTATGTCTTAAACAATCGGATTGTAAAATAGTTAGTAATAAAGCTAAATTAAATGTACTTAAAACAAAATATTGCTATAATACGTTTGGGCATTCAGTTTGTGGATGTCTGTTTCTTTTTATGTATTACATAAGAGCAAGGCTTTTAAAATAAGGATGTGATAATGAATTGGATAGTATAAAGCGTTATATGAAATTTGTAAAACCATATACATGGGAAATTATTTTAACGGTTTTAATTGGTATAGTTAAATTTGCGATTCCGTTGTTTATCCCATTGCTCATAAAAATTGTGTTAGATGATATTATTGATGCGGATAGTCTAACGGATGCAGAGAAAACAAAAGAACTGTTTTATTGGTTAGGTGGTACGATCATTGTATTCTTTATTATTCGACCACCGATTGAGTATTACCGTCAATATTTTGCTCAACATGTTAGTAACAAGGTGCTTTTCGATATTCGAAAACAAATATATGCACATTTACAGCGACTAAGTTTAAGATACTATGCAAATACAAGAGCTGGTGATGTTATTTCAAGAGTGATTAATGATGTGGAACAAACAAAAAACTTTATCATGACAGGCTTGATGAATGTTTGGCTTGACCTTGCGACTATTGTTATTGCTATCGGTATTATGCTTGCCATGGATGTTAAGCTTACGCTAGTAGCATTAGTTGCGTTCCCATTCTATGCATTTAGCGTGAAGTACTTCTTTGGTAAACTTCGATCTTTAACACGTAAACGATCACAAGCGCTTGCAGGTGTGCAAAGTTATTTGCATGAACGTGTAGCTGGAATGAGTATTATCAAAAGCTTCACGCTAGAAAAGCATGAGCAAAAATTATTCGATGAAGCAAATGGTGAATTTTTAGAAAAGGCACTAGACCATACGAAATGGAATGCTAAATCCTTTGCAGTGGTGAATACAATCACGGATGTAGCACCTCTCCTAGTAATTGCTTATGCAGGTTATCAGGTTATTAATGGTTCACTTTCAGTCGGAACGATGGTGGCCTTTATTGCCTATATCGAACGACTTTATGGACCACTCCGTCGTCTTGTAAGTTCATCGACTATGTTAACACAATCATTTGCATCAATGGATCGTATGTTTGAATTAATGGACGAACCTTATGAAATAAAAAACAAGGATAATGCGGTGGAGCTACCTCGAGTAAAGGGTGAAGTCCGCTTTAACAATGTGAACTTTCAATATGAAGAAGAAGGCTCACAAATATTAAACAACATCAATTTTACGATTAACCCTGGAGAGACAGTTGCATTTGTAGGAATGAGCGGTGGAGGAAAATCAACCATCATTAGTTTAATTCCTCGCTTTTATGATACAACGAGTGGCGCAGTGACTATTGATGAATATGATGTACGTGACGTATCATTACATTCTTTACGCTCACAAATTGGAATTGTACTACAGGACAATATTTTATTTAGCGATTCGGTAAAAGAAAATATATTAATGGGCAAGCCAGAAGCTTCTGATGAAGAGGTTATTGCTGCTGCAAGAGCGGCAAATGCACATGATTTTATTATGAGTTTACCAAATGGCTATGACACAAAAGTCGGGGAGCGCGGTGTGAAGTTATCAGGTGGACAAAAGCAGCGAGTAGCAATCGCTCGTGTATTTTTAAAAAATCCTCCTATTTTAATACTGGATGAAGCAACCTCTGCTTTAGATTTAGAAAGTGAGGCACTTATTCAAGAATCATTGGATGTGCTTGCACATGAACGCACGACCATTATAATTGCTCATCGACTTTCTACAATTACACATGCAGATAAAATTTTGGTTATAGATCATGGACAATTAATTGAAAGTGGTACGCACGAGCAATTAATGCAAAAAGAGGGGACTTACTTTAATTTATTCCAAGTGCAACATTTAGACTGATGTACTACGCTATAATAGGAAAAATCTGACTCACTATCATAACATGGGGTTGATTTCCGTTCCGGCTGGGCGCTTTGCCGCTGACGCTACGCTTTCGCACAGAGCGAAGCTTCCTGGGGACAGTGAGCAATAAATAGCGAAGCGTCATGTCCCCCATCTTTTGGTGATGAGTAATAATCTAAAAATAGCCTTCCATATCATAAATGGAGGGCTATTTTTTTGTCTTATTAATAAAATATTATCGATTAATAAGATAATATTAATACGAAACTCGAACGATGTAGAAAATTTATGTTAATTGCAGAATAATAATGATTGAAAGAGAGATGTTTTTTAGTTAGAATTATCTGAAAATAGGGAATTGCGTGATAGTGAATGTGGTTAAGTGAAAATATGGGTAGGGTGGGGCGATTGATTATGAGAAAAAAGCTGCTAGAAATAAAAGGTTTAAAGACAACTTTTTTTACAGATGATGGACAAATTCCTGCCGTAGATGATATCGATTTTTCTGTTCATGAGGGAGAAATATTAGGGATTGTAGGGGAATCGGGAAGTGGAAAAAGTGTTACATCACTGTCCATTATGGGATTAATACCGTCACCACCTGGAAAAATAACAGGGGGAGAAATACTATTAGATGGCAAAAACCTCGTAACATTATCTGATAAACAAATGCAGAAAATTCGTGGGAAAGATGTGGCGATGATTTTTCAGGAACCTATGACTTCCTTAAATCCTTTGTTTACAATTGGAGATCAACTAAAAGAAGCGATTTTAATTCATAATCCAAAATGGTCTAAAAAAGAAGCCTATGCAAGGGCAATTGAAATTATGAAGCTAGTAGGTTTACCACGTGCCGAGGAATTATTAAAAGATTATCCACATCAACTATCGGGGGGGATGCGACAACGGGTCATGATTGCAATGGCACTTGTCTGTGATCCGAAGGTATTGATTGCTGATGAGCCGACTACTGCACTAGATGTTACGATTCAAGCTCAAATTTTGCAGCTTATGAAAGATTTAAATAAACGTTTAAATACAGCTGTTTTATTAATTACACATGATTTAGGTGTAGTAGCAGAAACATGCGAGCGAGTTATTGTGATGTATGCAGGTCAGATTGTAGAGGAGGCACCTATTCAGGAGATATTCGTTAATCCAAAGCATCCTTATACACAAGGGCTTATTAAATCTGTACCGGATATGCGTTATAAAAAGGACAATCTTTACTCTATATCAGGTAGTGTACCTAAGCCTGGAAGTATTCAGGAAGGCTGTCGTTTTGCAGCGCGTTGCGAATTTGCAATGGACCGCTGTGTACAAGAAACACCACCTTTATATGAAGCAACAGAGCAGCATAAATCGAGATGTTTTTTACTAGAGAAACAGGAGGTGGAGCAACATGTCGAAAGTGTTGTTGAAAGTTGATGGTTTGAAAAAATATTTCCCCATTCGGAAGGGTGTCTTAAATACACAGGTTGGAGACGTAAAGGCAGTAGATGATGTTTCCTTTGAAGTATTTGAAGGAGAAACATTAGGTATTGTAGGTGAGTCCGGATGTGGTAAATCAACAACTGGTCGACTTTTAATGCGATTACTTGAGCCAACAGAGGGCGAGATTGAATTCGCAGGTAAAATGATTTCTGAATTATCTAACAACGAAATGCGCAAAGCCCGTAGAGACATTCAAATGATTTTCCAAGATCCGTATGCCTCTCTTAATCCTAGGCATAACATTGGGAAAATATTAGAGGAGCCTCTTATTGTTCATGGAATGGGTAATTCAAAGGAACGAAAACAGAAGGTAATAGAGCTTCTCGAAATTGTTGGTTTAAATGAATATCATGTGAAAAGGTATCCTCATCAATTTAGTGGTGGTCAAAGACAGCGTATCGGCATTGCCCGTGCACTAATGACGAATCCTCGTTTGATTATTGCGGACGAGCCTGTCTCTGCACTCGATGTGTCAATACAGGCGCAAGTATTGAATTTATTGCAAAACTTACAGAAGGACTTAAAGCTAACTTATATTTTTATCTCCCACGATTTAGGGGTTGTACGCCATATTAGTAATCGTGTAGGTGTGATGTATTTAGGGAAATTAGTGGAGTTGACAGCAAGTGAGGATTTATACGCTGAGCCACTTCACCCATATACTCAAGCACTGCTATCCTCGGTACCTGTTCCAGATCCTGCGTTTGAACGTGAACAGCTTATTATTTCTGGAGATATTCCTAGTGCTTCGAATCCGCCAAGCGGGTGCACTTTCCATACGAGATGTCCATTTAAAAAAGAAGAATGTTCTCAAGTAGTTCCGAAAATGCAAGAAGTGAAACCGGGTCATTTTGTTGCTTGCCATCTTTACGATGCAATCCAACATTCAATGATATAAAAAAACTTAGGGGGAAATTTAATGAAGAAAAAGAAGCTTTGGACTTTGGGTGTAATGCTTATCCTTGTTCTCTCGACAATCTTAGCAGCTTGTGGCGGCTCAGATACTAAGGATACGGGTAGTAAAGATACTTCAAGTGGTGGCGATTCAGCTAGTAGCGGATCAAAAACATTAGTATACGGTCGTGGTGGTGATTCAGTAGCACTAGACCCTGCAGTTGTAACTGATGGTGAATCATTCACGGTTACAGCAAATATATATGAAACGCTGGTTAATTTCGGCGAGAAAGATGTAACAATTCAACCAGGTTTAGCAAAATCATGGGAGCCGTCAGAAGATGGTTTAACATACACATTCAATTTACAAGAAGGTGTAAAGTTCCATGATGGCACTGATTTCAATGCAGAAGCAGTTGTTAAAAATTTCGAGCGCTGGAAAGCTGGTGCTGATAAACACCCTTATTACAGCTCCCAATTTGTAGTAGGTGACAAGCAAGTGATTGAATCGGTAACTGCTAAAGATGATTATACTGTTGTATTCAAACTTAGCCAGCCACAGGCACCATTCCTAAAAAATTTAGCGATGTCTCCTTTTGCTATTGCTTCTCCAAAAGCTTTTGAAGCAAATGAAGAAGGATTATCTACAAATCCAGTAGGGACGGGTCCATTCAAATTTGTGAGCTGGGTACGTAATGATGCAGTTACTATTGAGAAAAACCCAGATTACTATATTGATGGTTTACCGAAATTAGATAAAGTAATTTATAAATCAATTCCAGAAAACTCTACACGTTTAAATGCATTAACTAACGGTGAAGTTGATGTAGCGGATGGCTTAAGTCCATCTGATAAAGCTTCAATTGAATCAAACTCAAATTTACAATTAATCGAACGCCCATCTATGAATGTTGGTTATCTTGGATTAACAGTAACACGTCCACCATTCGATAATGTAAAAGTTCGTCAAGCAGTAAATTATGCAATCGATAAACAAGCATTAGTAGATGCATTCTATGAAGGCTTAGCAGAGCCAGCGAAAAATCCTATGCCTCCAGTAATTTCAGGCTACAACGATGACATTAAAGGCTATGAGTATGATCCAGAAAAAGCTAAAGCATTATTAGCTGAGGCTGGCTATGATGGTAAAAAAATTCAACTATGGGCTATGCCTGTGCCACGTCCGTATATGCCAGATGGCAAAAAAATTGCTGAAGCGATCCAAAAGAATTTAGATGATGTTGGAATCAAATCTGAAATTGTATCTTTTGAATGGGCTACGTATTTAGAAAAAGCGCAAAATGGTGAAGCAGATGCGTTCTTACTTGGTTGGACAGGTGATAACGGAGATGCGGATAACTTCCTTTATACTTTATTAGACGGGGATAACATTGGTTCTAACAACTACACATTCTATGATAATAAAGAATTACACAAGATTTTAGTGACTGCACAAACTGAAATTAATGAGGACAAGCGTAATGAACTTTATAAGCAAGCACAAGAGATCATCTCTAAAGATGCGCCATGGGTTCCACTTGCTCACTCTACTCCAATTCTAGGTGCTAGCACTAAAGTTACAAACTATATTGCACATCCAACTGGTTCTGACCATTTAGCTAATGTAGATATGAAGTAGGCGTAAAAGGTCAATCCCGACAAAGAGAGAACTTTTAAGAATCTGCTTGCTTTCTGCGGGTAAGCCGTAGAAATCTAGCGGATTCTTTTTACAAGCTAGAGGTATTTTTTCTGTATGAAAGACCAATCATCTAAAACCGTTTGGTGAAAGCTGACCCTTTCTACAGTATGCGTAGAGACTTCAATGCTTTTGTTGCAAAAGTATATTATGAAAATAACAGAGGGGTGAAGAAGATGCTTCACTATATGGGAAGGCGTTTGTTTCAATTAATCCCAGTTTTGCTTGGAATGACTTTTATCGTCTTCATGTTAATTCGTTCAATTCCTGGTAATCCAGCACAAGTAATTTTAGGACAGCAGGCAACGAAAGAAGCGGTCGAAGCGTTAAACGCAAGTTTAGGATTAAATAAGCCGTGGTATACACAATATTTTGGTTATTTAGGTGGCATTTTTCAGGGGGATTTAGGAGTATCCTTACGTACTAAATTGCCTGTATCAGAGGAGATTTTCCCGTATTTAGCGGCAACAGCTGAGCTAGCGCTATTTGCCATGATTATCGCAGTGATAATTGGCGTAAATGCAGGCATTATTTCTGCATGGTTCCAAAATTCTTGGTTCGACTATGTGGCAATGATAGTTGCTTTAATTGGGGTGTCTGTACCAGTCTTCTGGCTCGGTTTAATGGAACAATGGGCTTTCAGTAATCAGCTTGGTTGGTTCCCGACATCTGGGCGAGAAGATGTGCGAGATCCGATAACCGCCATTACCCATTTTTATTTACTGGATACGTTAATACATGGCCGCTTTGATCAATTTTTGGAAGTATTAAAGCGATTAATATTACCGGGCATGGCTCTTGCGACAATTCCAATGGCAATTATTGCGAGAATGACTAGGTCGTCTATGCTTGAAGTAATGCGCTCTGACTATGTACGTACAGCTAGAGCAAAGGGGCAAAGAATGTTTATTGTTGTTTATAAGCATGCATTAAAAAATGCAGTTATTCCGGTGTTAACAGTAATCGGTTTGCAAACAGGATTGCTGCTAGGTGGTGCCATTTTAACAGAGACAATTTTCAGCTGGCCAGGAATTGGTCGTTATATTTATGATGCCATTGGCTTCCGAGACTATCCTGTTATTCAATCAGGTATTTTAGTAATTGCATTTATTTTTATCATGATTAACTTAATTGTGGATTTACTGTATACGGTGATAGATCCACGGATTAAATACAAATAGAGGGGAGAAGCGATAATGACTGGAGCGATAAATATAAAAACAGAGGCAGCACCAGGTCGTGAACGAGCGGCAGGTCCTTGGAGAGAAGGCTGGCGTAGCTTTAAAAAGAGTAAAATCTCCCTAGTAGGTGCAGGCATTGTACTATTTTTTATTATACTTGCTATGGTTGGCCCGATGATTGCTCCTGAAGGAATTAATGAACAAAATCTTTCGCAGCGTTTATTAGCACCGTCAAATGAGCATTGGTTTGGCACAGATGACTTTGGTCGGGATATTTTCTCTAGAGTTATACATGGAGCTAGTATTTCTTTGAAGGTAGGCTTTTTATCGGTTATTCTTTCTGTTATTGTTGGTAGTTTCCTTGGCATTATTGCGGGGTATTATGGAAGATGGATTGATACGATTATCTCGCGTATGTTCGATATTTTGTTAGCTTTTCCTAGTATTTTACTAGCGATTGCAGTAGTAGCAGTACTTGGGCCATCATTACAAAATGCACTGATTGCCATTGCCATTATTAACGTTCCGAATTTCGGGCGCCTAATTCGTTCGAAAGTATTGAGTGTAAAGGAAGAGGAGTATATCGTAGCAGCAAAGGCGATTGGAATGCGTGATTCCCGAATTTTATTCTCGCATATTTTGCCAAACTCGATGACGCCAATCATCGTACAAGGAACGCTAGCAATAGCGACAGCGATTATTGAAGCGGCGGCATTAGGCTTCCTTGGATTAGGAGCTCAAGCACCAGCGCCAGAATGGGGTAAAATGCTAGCGGATTCCCGTATCTATTTATTAAAGGCTCCGTGGACGATGATTTTCCCAGGTTTAGCTATTATGTTAACGGTTCTCGGTTTTAATCTAATGGGGGACGGTTTACGTGATGCACTTGATCCGAAAATGAAAAGCTAATAAAAAGAGCGAAGAGATGGATATAATGCCAACTCTTCGCTCTTTTTTTAAATAAATTCCTCTTCAAACTCCACATTAATTTCTTGACCATGATGAGTTTGATACGACACGATAAGCGTATCTAAATGCTCTAGGTTTTCTTCGTAATCTAAAATACGCGATAAAATATAAAGCAAGTGATAACTCGAGAATTCTGTATCGCCTTCATCATGCGCATAAGTTATTTGCTTTATAAATATTTCCATTAACTCGTTACGCTGAACATAATCAATATGTTTACTCCACTCTGAATGCTCGGGCTTCAATTTCCCCGTATATTTCAGTAGTAGCTGTTCGTGATAGGTTAGTAGGAAATCAAGCCGCTCTTGAATCATTAAATGAAATTGCGTCGGTAGCTGCGCTAATTCATTTTCATGATTATGAAGACGATGAAGAAGCTCTAAACTTTTCTTTGACGTTGTGATCATTTGACGATAAACAACTAATTTACGTGCTTTTACAAACTTTTTATTTTTAAAGTAATTACGCTCTTCCTTATAAAAATCATACAGTGTATCAACTCGTTGCATACGAGACTTAAATTTGCTTAATGCTTCTTTTGTAGACGTATGCTCTGATGCTTGACGAACAGCAAGTCGCGTCCATCGAATAATATCATCTTGTAAAAAGTAAATCTTACGGAAAAGCTTTACTTCATATTTGGGTGGTAGGAAGAACAGATTGACAACAAATGCTGCTAACACCCCAACTAATATCGTAAGAAAGCGAATAAGACCAAATGTCAGGAAGTCATCTCCTTGAATCTCCATAATAGCTACAACTGTAACAAGTGCTAGGGACAATGACTTTTCAAGTTTGAATTTCAACATGATACCGATCGCAATAATGACTGCAATGCCGATTGCTACTACATGGTGACTAAAAAGCAAACCAAAAATGACCGCGATAGTAGCTCCTATAATATTGGCTTGTACTTGCTCAACAATTGTTTGATAGGAACGATAAATAGATGGCTGAATCGCAAAGATTGCTGCAATTCCTGCAAAAACAGGTGAAGGTAGCTCTAGCAGCTCAGCAATAAATAGTGCAAACACGATGGCAACACCAGTTTTAAATACACGGGCACCTAATTTCATAGAAAATGGATGTCCTTTCTGTCTAAAATTTTAACTTCTTTCAGTAGATGTTCCCCGCCTCAATAGGGGGAGTTAAATGCTGCTTAAGTTACTTTACCCAATCATCCGCGGATGTCTTCTATACATTATAGAAGGAAGTGCTCATAAAATACATAGATTTGTATGTCATTTACAGAAAAAAGACGACTCACAGAGGAGTCGTCCTTAAAAGTTTATCTTAGACACTATTCTAAATTGCACTTCTCACTAAGCGTTTAGCCATTGCATATACAAATTACAATTGTGAAAATGCACTATCTACCGCTTTGATTGTTTCAAGAATATCTGCTTCTGTATGCTCTGTTGTTAAGAACCAAGCTTCATATTTTGATGGAGCTAAATTAATTCCTTGAGCAAGCATTAATTTAAAGAAACGACCAAAGATTTCACCGTCTGAGTTTTCAGCCTGCTCATAGTTTTCTACTTTCACATCTGTAAAGTAAATTGTAAGAGCACCTTTTAGGCGATTAACAGTAATTGTGACATCATGTTTTTTGGCTGCGGCCAAGATACCTTCTTCTAAAATGGCTCCAAGACGGTCCATTTCATCATAAATTCCTGGAGTTTGTAATACTTCTAGGCAGGCAATACCAGATTGCATGGATGCAGGGTTTCCTGCCATTGTGCCTGCTTGATAGGCAGGTCCAAGTGGAGCCACTGTGTCCATAATCTCTTTGCGACCGCCGTATGCACCGATTGGTAAACCACCGCCGATTACTTTACCAAGTGCAGTTAGGTCAGGTGTTAAACCTAGTAAGTTTTGGGCACCGCCGTAGTGGAAGCGGAAAGCAGTAATAACTTCATCATGAATAGTTAATGCCCCTTTTTCCTTTGCTGTGGCATGAACTAATTCCAGGAAGCCTGGGTTAGGCTCTACAATACCGAAGTTTCCAACGATAGGCTCGATTAAAATAGCAGCGATTTGATCGCCCCATTTATCCATTGCTTCTGTAAATGCTTCAGGGTTGTTAAATGGTACAGTAATAACTTCCTCGGCTGTAGAAGTTGTAACACCGGCTGAGTCAGGAGTACCTAATGTTGCAGGACCAGAACCAGCAGCTACTAATACTAAGTCAAAGTGACCATGGTAACAACCAGCGAATTTCATAACTTTTGTACGGCCAGTATAAGCACGTGCAACACGAATTGTTGTCATGACAGCTTCTGTACCGGAGTTATTAAAGCGTACTTTATCCATAGATGGGATGGCTTCTTTTAGCATTTTTGCGAAAGTAACCTCGTACTCAGTTGGAGTCCCAAACAAAGTGCCATTTTCAGCTGCGTTTGTAATAGCCTTTGCGATATGTGGATGACCGTGACCAGTAACGATTGGACCGTAAGCTGCTAGATAGTCGATATAACGGTTGCCATCAACATCCCAAAAATAAGCACCTTTCCCACGAGTCATTGCAACAGGTGAACCTCCGCCAACTGCTTTATAAGAACGAGAAGGGCTATTTACACCACCAACGATATGCTGTAGCGCTTCTGCGTGTACTGCTTCAGATTTTGTATGATTCATATATATTTTGCCTCCTAAATCTTTATACTTCATCTATTGTAGACCTATCAGTGCAAGAAATCCAAAGAAATTAAGGGATATGATTTGTTTTACTATTTAGAGTAAAATAGAGCGTACAAGAGGAGGAGATTGATATGGCTTTAATAGAAGGTAAAAAAGCACCTGATTTTTCCCTTATAAATGAAAAAGGAGAAACAGTAAAGTTAGCGGATTTCAAAGGACAAAATGTTATTTTATATTTTTATCCTAAAGATATGACACCAGGCTGTACGACGGAGGCTTGTGACTTTCGTGATAAGCACGAGGGTTTTAGTAAATTAAATGCAGTTGTACTTGGCATTAGTCCTGACGATGCAAAAAAACATACCAAATTTATAGATAAGCATGGACTACCATTCTCGCTATTAGTGGATGAGGATCATGCCGTAGCAGAAGCGTATGGTGTGTGGGTGCTGAAAAAGATGTATGGACGTGAATATATGGGGATAGAGCGTTCAACATTTTTAATTGATACAGAAGGAAACTTGATAAAGGCTTGGAGTAAAGTACGTGTAAAAAATCATATTGAAGAAGTATATACATATTTAGCAGAATGGGAGGTGACTCAATGAGAATTTATTTTACGTTTGAACCAAGACCAGATTTACGTGAGCCACTAGTAGCAGAATTTCCACAAGTTGATTTTATTTTTGAAAATGGCTTATCAATCGAAGAGCTACAACAAGCGGATGTGCTTGTCACATATGGTGAAGATTTAAATGATGAAAATATTAAGTATGCGACAAAGGTTAAATGGATTTTTGTAGCTTCAGCGGGAATCGAAAAAATGCCAACTCAAGCTATTATTGAACGAGGGATACTAGTTTCGAATGTGCGTGGCATTCATAAAACACCAATGGCGGAATCGATGCTTGCTCATATTTTAGCGATTAAGCGTGCACTGCCTTGGATGTATCAACAGCAAAAGAAAAGTGAATGGTCCAAAAAAGCGAAACAAACCGAGTTGCGGGATAGCACAGCACTTATTTTAGGACCTGGAGCTATTGGCTCGGAAGTAGGTCGCTTATTACAAGCTTTTGGTGTTGTGACAATTGGCTGCAATCGTTCGGGGAACGAAGCGGCATATATGAATGATATGGTGAGCTTTGATCAATTAATCGAAGCTTTACCTAAGGCTGATATTGTCATTTCTGTATTACCTAAAACGGAGGAGACGACACATTTATTGAAGGAAGAGCATTTTAAAGCGATGAAAAAAGATGCTATCTTCATGAATTTTGGTCGTGGAAACTTAGTAGAGGAAAACGTTTTGATACGTGCCATTCAAGCAGGTGAAATTGGTTATGCTGTTTTAGATGTATATGAACAAGAGCCTTTAGCTGAGAATCATCCTTTATGGACTTTACCGAATGTCATTGTGTCTCCTCATATTTCAAGTCACTCTTCTCGCTATGTTGAACGAAGCTTGGAAATCTTTAAGCCAAGTTTAGAGAAGTGGTTACGCGGTGAAACCGATTTAGAAAATATGATGGATTTATCAAGAGGCTATTGAAGTAGTAGTCCTAAAATCAATTATGCCTCGGAATAATTGTTGCTGTCGCTGCGCTTTCGCACAGAAAACATTTGTTGCTGTAGCTGTGCTTTCGCTACAGATAAATTGCCACAGGACGTGGCGTTCTTAGACTGAGTTCCTCTTTTTCAGCGGATGTTTGGACACCCGCTGAAAGAAGCTAAACTGAAATGTGTATGAATGTTGACAGAAGTAAGAGTAATTCGATACACTAATTATAACAATTATAAATTAATAATCTTTATGGAAGAGGTGCATTACGATGTCTGAAACGCATTTACAGGATGCACTTGACACGTTAAAAACAACTGGTGTTCGTATTACTCCTCAACGTCATGCTATTTTGGAATATTTAATTCAAACAATGGCACATCCAACTGCCGATGAAATTTATAAAGCACTTGAAGGGAAATTCCCAAATATGAGTGTAGCGACCGTCTATAATAACCTTCGCGTATTTCGTGAAGTTGGTCTAGTAAAAGAACTAACTTTTGGTGATGCTTCAAGTCGCTTTGATTTCGTTACAAACGATCATTATCATATGATTTGTGAATGCTGTGGCAAAATAGTCGACTTCCATTATCCTGGTCTCGACGAAATTGAACATTTTGCATCACAAGTAACAGGCTTTGATGTGCATGCGCATCGTTTAGAAATTTACGGCACTTGTCCATCGTGTAAAGATGTATCTGCAAAAGTACAATAAAAAAATCCTAGCTCTTAAATGAGGGCTAGGAATTTTTTGTCTTATTATAAGATTGGTCGAACTCTTTTCCTTCTAGAGTTGGATCCAGTGTTAATGGTTCATTACAGTACATACACATATCTACACGGCCTAATACTTTTGTGTGCTTATGGCAATTAGGGCATTCCACTGGAACAGCTTTAGTTGAGAGCAGTCCAATCCATGCATATACGACTGTACTACCAATAATACAAAGTACACCAAGGGTCATGAAAATTAATACTAGAATAGGATTGTTTTTAAAGAAGATTCCCCCATACATAACTACAAAGCCGATAAAAATAAGTGCTAATGCGAATGAACGAATTTTATTAATTTTACTTTTGTAAGGTTTCATTTATCATCTTGCCTCCCAATCTAAAATCTACTATAACATATAAGAACAAAGTATTTTAGCTTTGATAACGTGGAAAGAAGGAATACTTTTAGAGTATGTCGAAATTTTAACGAAATCAATTTCGCCTTGGCGTAATTGAGTCCGGTGAAAATCCGTGACACCACTGAATGAAGTTAAAAGGTAACAAGCAAATAGAGGGGGACTGAACATGGAACAAGTTTTGCGTCCGATATACCAGGAACGTGCAAGTCAGTCGAATACATTAGGCGTTATTTTAGTGGAAAAACGCGAGGAAAAAAGTAATGTTACAGATACATTTGATACAGTCTTACTTATTATTGTAAAAGAAGCAGAAAAGCCAGTCTTTTCGAAGCATTACTTATATGAAGGAAATAAAGTAGCTTTACATACTGTTACTGAGAAAATAATAAGAAAATGGCTACTCATTGGCTCAAATAAAAAAGTGGTCGATTGGATTTTCTTTGGTAGAGTATTATTTGATCGGAATGAATTTCTTCATAAATTAAAAATTGAATTACAGGAGTTTCCGTTTAGTGGTCGTAAAATCAAAACAGGTATTCAATTTTCAAAGTTAATTCGACGTTACTTAGAAGGGAAAGAATACTTTGATAAGGGGAGCTATCTCGATGCTTATAATCATGTAGTGGATTCGTTACATCACTTGGGGCGTTTATCCATTATTGATAGTGGACTTTACCCTGAAGTAACTGTTTGGGCACAGGTGAAAAAAATTGAACCAGCGATTTATAAATTATACGAGGAGCTCGTTACAAGTAATGAACCGATAGAAAAACGGTTAGAGCTATTGTTTTTAGCTAGCGAGTTTTTAATACATTCACGTACACGGGATGGCGCTCAACATATTTTAGAAGTAATGCAAACAAAAGAGACTTGGACAATTCAGGAATTGCACGATCATAATGAGCTCATGAACTACTCAGTAGATTTAGAAGTGTTTGTAGAATATTTAGTGGACAAAGGTTATATTCAAATTGAACCTATCGTTGCGAAAAGTGAAATGATATTCCACCGTCATTATAAGGTAAATAAAGAAGCTCTAGAAATGGATCAAGGACTGTAGTATGCTAGTTATCGAGGTATGAAAAATACCTCGATAATTTTTTATGAAAAGTTGTTGACTTTTAATTTGTTGATATTGTATTATATTAATTGTCGCTAAGACATAACAAAATAACTTAACGAACGAAAAAAACTTTTCTAAAAAAGTTGTTGACATGAATTGAGTTAAATGTTAATATAAAGAAGTCGCTGAAAAACAACGACATCAACATGAACCTTGAAAACTGAACAAGCAAAACGTAATCAATAAAGTTTTTAGTAGCTAACCTTGAGTTGGTGAACGAAACAAAATTTTGGACATCAAACATGATGCCAGCAAAACAATTTGAGCTAATCAAATTTCTTTTTATGGAGAGTTT